>NZ_JBBCWZ010000028.1:0-37569 GCF_037145695.1 Acinetobacter sp. USHLN143 | reverse complement strand
TATAAATGGGTAATGTACAAGTTGCTGTAGAAGCATGTTTAATTCGTCTGATCACAGATACTTTATAAAGTATTTTAATACTTTTTTGAATCCGTCAATGCGTAAGTCCTAATAAATAAGATCAAAGGAATATTTAAGTTCTATCCCTATTCAGCTTTAAGCTGCTTGAACAATATCTTTCACATAGATACGTTTCACGCCATGCGACAGCATATCCTGCCAGGCATGTTGCAAGGAACCATTCAGGTCAATGCCCTTGGTGGCATCGGCAATCACATAGGTTTTAAAGCCCAGTTTGCAGGCATCGATTGCAGTCCAGGCCACACAAAAGTCCGTAGCAATCCCGACCACAAATACGGTATCAATCCCACGTTCACGCAGATAGCCAGCAAGACCCGTCGGGGTTTTCTGGTCAGCTTCCATAAAGGCCGAGTAACTGTCGATCTGGGAATGAAAACCCTTGCGAATGATGAGTTGTGCTTGCGGTAAATTTAAATCCGGATGCAGTTCGGCATCGCGTGTCCCTTGCACACAATGCTTTGGCCATAAAACCTGAGTGCCATAATCCAGCTGAATACTGTCATAGGCGGCTTTGCCGGGGTGGTTGTCTGCAAAAGAAATATGGTTGTCCGGATGCCAGTCTTGGGTCAGGATAATATGCTTAAAATGCTGTCCCAATAGATTGATATTTGGAATAATCTGGTCAGCATTGGCTACAGCCAGATTGCCTCCCGGGGTAAATCCTCTTTGTACGTCTACGACCAGTAAAGCAACATTATTCTGCATCTGTTTTCATCCATTGAAATCTCGATTTATGCCCAAGCATAGCGCAAAATACCTCAGGATTTTTAGCTCTACGGTTAAAAATGGCATGACTGTGTATTCTCGGCATGTGTATATGAGCAGATCAATAGATTCATTGTTTTTGACAAATATGAGATGAGTTCCGGGCTTGTATCAAGCTGGATCTCTGCAAAAAAAATAAGTTTTAAGATAAAGTGATGAGTCTTTTTAATAATAAAACAGTGTATTTAATTCTTAAATTCTGAAAATAAAAAAGCCTGCAAGAGCAGGCTTTTTTAAATCGTTGAACCTTACACTTTAGTGCGGTTCACCAGGAACAGCATACATAATGCAGAGATGATGATACATGGGATCGCAGCAGTAATGACCCCCGCAGCACCGAAACCTGCTGTCAATAACTGACCGGCAATGACTGGCCCCAGCATGGCACCGATACGGCCAACTGCAGATGCAACACCAATACCAGTACCACGCACTTCTGTCGGATAAACGATACTACCGAAGGCATACAGTACACCCTGACAGCCAATCACGAAGGCACCGGCTAATGCTGCTGCCATATACATCTGGTTCAGCGAGCTTGCACCATTCAGCGCCAGTAGACCTGCCAGAATACCGCCGTACATCAACAGGATCACATAGGCTTTCTTCCAGCGGTCGGTCAGCATACCCAAAATAATCGTACCAATCGTCGCTGTAACCATGAAGTAGAATTGTGCAGTTGAACCATCTTTACGGGTAAAGCCAAGTTCCATAAACAATGATGGCAACCAGCTCAACATGATGTAAACCACCATCAAGGTAAAGAAGTAGCTCACCCAGATACATAGCGTACGTAACAGGTTGTCCGAATTAAACAGGTCCTTGAATGAACCCTGCGGTGCAACAGCAAGCTCTGCAGCCGTTTTATTCTGTGCTTTCAGGTATTCCTTCGATTCAGGCAAAAATAGCATCATCAGCGGAATGGCAAAAATCGGTAACAGGCCACCGAGATAGAAAACATTTTTCCAGTTGGCGCCAAATTCAGTCGCCGCAATTAAAGATAAAATTGCTGCACCAACTGGCATGCCACAGTACATCAAGCCCACTGCACGACCACGATTTTGTGGAGACACAGCTTCAGAGGCGAGTGTGATCAGAATCGGCATTGCGCCGCCCAGACCTGCTCCAGCCAGGAAACGCACTGCCAGCAAGCTGTTAAAGCTATTGACCCAAACCGTACATAAGGTAAATACAGCAAATATTGCTGTTGACCAGATCAAGACTTTCTTACGGCCAATGCGGTCCGCAAATCGACCACCAACCAGTGCACCCGGTAATAAACCCAGAATCCCTGCACTAAAAAACACACCCAACTGGGAACTATCGAGACCAAAATGCTCACGAATACCTGCAGCAGCAATTCCGGCTGCCTGAATATCTAAGCCTTCAATCACCGCAATCAGAAAACAGATCGCGACCGTGACGATAGCATGCTTATTGTCTGATTTTTCCATTGGATTATCCTTGTTCAATCAGCGTTACAAAAGACAGCCATCATCTATGAGCCTGATTGCAGAAATAACTATCAATAAGTTGAACGTTTTGCTTAGATATTCCCAAAGGAGTAGAGGCAGATAAAAATAGGATAAGACCAGATAAAGTCGCAAAAACACTTAATCAGAACACCATAAAGTTCAAGACTTAGAGTTTAAGGCTTATACATCAAGTTAAAAAATTAACCGATAAGAAAAAAAAATTCTCAATTTATTGATATTTAAAAAAGATTAGTCTTAGTCGTTTTTGGCTTTATTTGTTTTGGTGCGAGAGTGCGATCAAGATGTACGAGGTCTCAATTTATCCAATATAACTATTAATCCAAAATTAAAAGGCATAAAAATGGCAGTTTTCAGCTGATCTTTTTGCACAAGCCTTATCATTATTGGCTTCATTTGGGGTAATCTCCTCCATTGTCTAGACTGGAGACATAACTTTGGTCTCAGGATTTTGCTTTATAAATCATCTTATTTATTACTTGATTGTTTCCAAAAGGCTTTGTATAAAGAATTCAGTAGCTTTTACTAAAGCATATTGTTCTTATGCGTTTGATCAGTCATAATTTGCATAAGCAATATTCAATTCAATGCAAATCTATTGAATTTGCTATAAATCAAAATACAAATCCATCCCAATTTATGTTTTCTCATTCCTTTCGGATGGACAAATAGGATAGTTTTTTAAAATGACTCAGCAAGCACAGACCATTCAAGGTTCCATAGTCGCAATCGTCACCCCTATGTTTGAAGATGGCAGCGTAGATTGGAAGGGTCTCGAGAAGCTGGTTGAATGGCACATTGCAGAGGGCACCAACAGTATTGTCGCCGTTGGAACAACAGGCGAAGCCTCTACTCTCAGTATGAGTGAACACACCCAGGTGATCAAAGAAATCATTCGTGTGGCCAACAAACGTATTCCTATTATTGCCGGCACAGGTGCAAACTCGACCCGTGAAGCGATCGAACTGACCCGCGAAGCCAAAGAGCTGGGGGCAGATGCCGCTTTACTGGTGACGCCATATTATAATAAACCGACTCAGGAAGGCTTGTATCAGCACTATAAAGCTATTGCTGAAGCCGTTGATCTTCCACAGATTCTTTATAATGTTCCGGGCCGTACCGGTGTGGATATGGCCAATGAAACCGTGATTCGCCTGGCGGATATTCCACAAATTATCGGTATTAAAGATGCGACTGGCGATGTACCGCGCGGTGCTGAACTGCTGCAAGGCCTTGTCGGTAAAGATATGACTGTTTATTCGGGTGATGATGCAACTGCGTATCAACTGATCGGTCATGGCGCCAAAGGTAATATCTCGGTCACGGCGAACGTGGCTCCGAAAGCCATGAGCGAAGTGTGTGCAGCTGCGATTGCCGGTGATGCAGCCACAGCTGAACAGTTAAATGCTCAGGTTGCAAATTTACACAATATTTTATTTTGCGAATCGAACCCAATTCCTGTGAAATGGGCACTCCATGACATGGGCTTAATTGGTACGGGTATTCGCCTTCCATTAACACCACTTGCAGAACAATATCGCGCTCCGCTTCATGAAGCACTGGTCGAAGCGGGCGTTATCAAATAAAAGAGCACAAGATTATGCAATTACGTTTAGGACTTAGCCTTACACTTTCAGTATTCAGTTTGGCAGGTTGTAGTTCAATGGCCTTTAATAACGGCACTTTAGACTATAAAGAGACTACTACCCTGGAAGCTTTACAATATCCTGAAGGCGCCATGGTTCGTCCTGCAACGCCATTGTATCCTGCTCCAACAGTTGATCCGCTTGCAATTGAACATGCACCGAAGCTTGAAAACCAGCGTGGCAACCGTTTTGCCTTGCCACGCCCACAAGCCCAGACTGAAAACTCAAATACAGCTGATCTAACCGAAACCAATACGGTGGGTCGACCACAGTTGGTCACTGACGGAAATCTTAATCCGCTGCTTAAAATTGAGGGAAATTCTGCTACAATTTGGCAATATACACTTGCCACCCTCAGCAGTCTGAATCATAGCATCGTTGCGCAGAGCAAAAATCGTTATGAAGTCACGATTAAGGTTGATCAGCAGATCTATGTATTAAGATTATCTTCTGTCGGTTCAAGTAATAACCTCGCTGTGTTCAATGCCGATAACAGTTTTGCCGACCGTGAAAAAGCTGCAGAACTGCTCAACCAGATTTACCAAAATTGGCCAGCCTAGACATTTCTAGGCATTTTTTTTGTAAAAGGTTCCCTCATGTTAAAACAAACCTTGCTCTATACTGGTAAAGCGAAATCTGTCTACACCACAGACAGTTCAGACCATCTGATTTTAGTCTTTCGCGATGATGCCTCAGCATTCAATGGCGAAAAAATTGAGCAACTAGATCGTAAAGGCAAGGTGAACAACCGTTTTAACGCCTTCATTATGGAAAAACTGGCAGAAGCGGGAATTGAGACCCACTTTGAAAAGCTATTGACTCCAAATGAAGTGCTGGTAAAAAAACTGGATATGATCCCGGTTGAATGTGTGATCCGTAACTATGCAGCAGGTTCTTTATGCCGCCGCCTGGGTGTGGAAGAAGGCAAGGAACTGACTCCTCCAACATTTGAATTGTTCTTTAAAGATGATGCGCTTGGTGATCCAATGGTCAATGAGTCACAAGCCATTGCTTTAGGTTGGGCAACGGCTGAACAATTGGCGAAAATGAAAGAATTGACTTACCAAGTGAACGACGTGCTTAAAGCATTGTTTGACGCAGGGAATATGATTCTGGTTGATTTTAAGCTTGAATTCGGCGTGTTCCACGACCGTATCGTACTTGGTGATGAATTTTCTCCAGACGGTTGCCGTCTATGGGACAAAGACACCAAGAAAAAACTAGATAAAGACCGTTTCCGTCAAGGTTTAGGCGGCGTAGTTGAAGCCTATGAAGAAGTAGCTGGCCGTTTAGGTATCAATCTAGACAACATCTAATCTGTAAATGCGCAGATTCGAAAAAACCGAGCTTTTTAGCTCGGTTTTTTATTTCCGGCTTTTAATCGGAAAAATAAATTTTTATTATTAAAATGATCGTTTTTACATCAAAAACTACATGCATTAATATTATCACATACCAGGCAAATCAGTGAGTTGACGCACTTTACTCCATATTTTCCGACCAAATTTCTCCTCTACCCTCTAGGATGTTATCTCCCTCAAAAACATCCTACTTTCAGCCCAATTCGCCTTGAATTGGGCTTTTTTTTAATCTGTTCAATTAGTTGGGATACCCAGCTTTATTGCTGCTGTTGTTGCTGTTGCCAACGGCGTTGCTGTAAACGCTCCCCTTCAACTTCACGTTTATTACGTGCTGATTCATACAGTTTGGTATCCTTCAGTTCTGGCGGCATATATTCCTGTAGCACAAAATGCTCAGGATAATTATGCGGATACAGATAATCCACGCCATAGCCCTGCTCTTTCATCAGCTTGGTTGGCGCATTTCTTAAATGCAAAGGCACTGGCAAATTTGAAGTTTTATCTGCGAGTTCCATCGCCTTGTTAATCGCCAGATAGGTACTGTTACTTTTAGCACTGGTCGCCAGATAAACTGCACATTGCCCCAAAATAATCCGGCATTCTGGCATTCCCACGGCCTGCACCGAACGGAAACATTCCCCTGCCAACAGCAAAGCATTCGGATTCGAGTTGCCGATATCTTCGGATGCGGCAATCAACATGCGCCGTGCAATAAACACCGGATCTTCGCCGCCTTTGAGCATGCGTGCCATCCAGTACAAGGCTGCATCCGGATCACTGCCGCGAATCGACTTGATGAAGGCCGACACCAGATCATAGTGCTGCTCACCGGACTTGTCATAACGGGCGATATTCTGCTGTGCGACTTTCACCACGACCGCATTAGTGATGATATTTTCCATATCTGCTTCAAAGGTACTGGCAATCAGATCCAGTAAATTTAGCGCCTTGCGGGCATCTCCTGCCGCGAACTGGATCAGGGCATCAAATTCTTCAATCAGGATATGTCTTTCCTGTAAGAAAGAGTCATTTTGTAAGGCTTGCATCAACAAGGTCTGAATCGATTCAGCACTCAATACATTCAGGCTATACACCTGACAACGTGATAATAAGGCACTATTCACTTCAAAAGACGGGTTTTCGGTGGTGGCGCCAATTAAGGTAATTTTCCCTTTCTCGACCGCATTTAACAGCGCGTCCTGCTGGGATTTATTAAAACGGTGAATTTCATCAATAAATACCACTGGCGTCAGCAAATCACCACCTTCGGCAATGATTTCACGCAGTTCTTTCACGCCGGTATTCAGGGCAGACAGGCTGATAAAAGGCCGGTCTACCGCTTGAGCTAGCAGTAAGGCAATGGTAGTTTTTCCGACTCCGGGAGGTCCCCAGAAAATGATCGAAGGCAGATGCCCCTGATCAATCATCTGACGTAAGGGCGCATGTTCTCCCAGCAAATGTTCCTGCCCGATAATCTGTGTAAGGTCGCGTGGCCGTAAGCGTTCTGGAAGCGGGATATGACTATCTGACATGTTATTATTGGCTCAAACTAAATTCTGATCTCATTCTAACACCAGCAGTTTTGATTCCAAGAATGCAAACATCAAGCATAAAAAATTAATTTATGGAGATATCCTCTATTTTTTTAATTCTGAATGAATTAATCTCTATAAAAGCGAATAATTTGAACATGATTAATTGTGAATTAATTACAGTGTAATTTTCATATTGTTTATTCTAATTAAAAGAAACTTATCTCGCCCCTTGGGCACTTTTGGGTTGTAGTGGTGAATGCATGAAGCATGATAAATTTGAACATGGAGCTGTGAGTCGGTCTAAGCCACTGACGTCATCATCACTGATTGCACCCCACGTTCACTTGTCTGAATCGGTTTTATTAAAAAATCTGATCGATGCCTTACCGCAACCCTTGTGGGTCAGCAACAAAAAACATCTGCAATATTTTAACGATGCCTTGACTGATTATCTTGGCGTGAACCTGAATGAACAGGGTCATCTGCAATGGCAGAGTTTTATTCATACCGAGGACTTGCAGCTATTTTTAGCGCAGTGGCATGCTGCGCTGGATCAGCATCAGAATTTTGAAACCCAGTGCCGGATTAAACGCAGTGATACCCATTATCGCATGTGTACCCTAGCCGTAAAATTTCATCATGAACCTGAACATTTGCTGCAATGGGCAGTTTCCCTGACCGATGTGCATGATTATTTTGAAATCCAGCAGCAACTTTCTCAGATTGTTTCAACCCAGGAAAACATGCTGGATGCCAGCGCAGACTGCATTAACATTATCAGCCCTGAAGGCGAGATTCGACATAGCAACCAGTCTGGCTGTCTGGCACAAGTAAGTGAGACCGCAGGACAAAATCAAGACCGTTCATTGTGCTGGTTAAATCGCTTAACCCCTGAAGCCCGAAAATCCGGGCAACGTGCTCTGAAACAGGCAGCCCAAGGCTTAAACAGCCGTTTCTCCAGCAAAGTTCAGATTAAAGATCAACCAATCCAATATTGGGATCATCTGCTCACCCCGATTCTGGATCAGCACAATATTACCCAAAATATTCTCTGTGTATCACGCAATATTAGTCAGCAAAAAATTGCAGAAACACGTTTAAAAGAAGTGATTAAACGGGATGAACTCACCGGCCTGTATAATCGCAGTACCTTCTATAAAACCTTTAAACAGGTACTGTTAAAGGCCAAACAACAACAGACCATAGCGGGTTTACTGCTGATCGATCTGGACTATTTCCGGCATATCAATGACACCTTGGGCCATATTGCTGGTGATCATCTGCTACATGTCTTAGGCAAACGCTTCCAGACCTGTTTCGGTACGAATACCATCATCGCCCGTTTGGGTGGCGATGAATTTGCTGTGCTGGTGAAAAATCTGGAAAGTGAAGAACAGCTGCTGGCAACGGCGCAAATGGCCTATGCCCAGCTGGATCAGCCCATCAATTATGTCGGCAATAGCATCAGCAGTGCCATGAGTATTGGCTGTGCCATCTATCCACGTGATGCCTTAAATACTTCTAATTTGCTGAAATGTGCTGATATCGCCTTAAACGACCTGAAAAATAGTGGTCGTGGTGGCATCCGCATGTTCAATCAGGAAATGTGCGGTTCACTGGAAAATATGACCAAGCAGCTGACTCTGGCACGCAAAATTATTCTCGCCGATCAGATCATTCCCTATTACCAACCTAAAGTACGTCTTTCTGATGGTGCAGTGATTGGTTTCGAAGCACTATTACGCTGGCAAGATCAGAATCAGAACATTCAGTTACCTTCCGAAATTTTTGCTGCCTTTCAGGACTATGAGCTGGCCTCACGCATCAGTGAGACCATGCAACTGAAAGTCTTTGCAGATATGAGTCGCTGGCAGGCGCAAGGTCTGGATCTGTTACCGATTTCCATCAATGCTGCACCGGTCGAATTCCTGCGCGATGACTATGCCGAAAAACTGTTGGCACGCCTGTCCAACTTTGATATTCCCGCACATAAAGTTGAACTAGAAATTACCGAGCAGAGCCTATCCGAACATGGTGCTAATTATGTGGTTCGCGCCCTGAACCTGCTGAAACAGGCCGGAATCCAGATTTCACTAGATGACTTTGGCACTGGACATTCTTCGCTGACCCGCTTGCAAGACTATCCGGTCGATTGCATCAAGATTGACCGCAACTTTGTAGAACGCATGAACAGTGACCCGTCCGCCTTGGCCATTGTCAAAGCCATTACCCAGATTGGCTCTAGTATTGCACTGGATATTCTAGTGGAAGGGATCGAGAATACAGAACAGCTGGACACCCTGATCCATTGTGACTGTCAGATTGGACAGGGATTTTATTTCTATCGTCCGATGGCCGGTGCTTCGGCCCAGGCCCTACTCCATCCAGCAGATCAATAAACGAATCACTCAGGCAGATTTAACGCACCCAGCGTACGATATAGTCTTCGATGTCATCTTCATGAATATCGGCTTCACTCAGGCAGCGCCCTGCTGCCGACTTGCGTGCCTGAATCACACTTTCCCGTGAACCGCTAATCAGATAATGCCAAGATGGCAGGCTTTTACCCTGCTCTACCCGACGATAGGCACAACTCGAAGGCAACCAGTGAATCGTTTCCAGCTTCTCTGGCGTGAGCTGAATACAGTCCGGCACATATTGCAGGCGATCCGGATAATTGGAACAACGCGCAGTGCTACAATCCAGTAATTTGCAGGCCACTTTGGTATATGCGACTTCCTGAGTATCTTCATCTTCCAGTTTAATCAGACAACATAATCCGCAACCATCACATAAGGCCTCCCACTCGACTTGCGTCAGTTTAGCAAGTGAATAGTTTTTCCAGAATTCGGGACGTAAAGTATCGCTCATGATCAGGCCGGCACATTCAAAAATCAGCTTATTATAGCAGCCCGAACCCTGCAGACCTACCGCCTCAAATTCTTATTACTATCACGTAAACTATTGTTAAATCATAGACAGTTCATCAACAAAACACTAACAGTCGCTGGAATAGTTTATTTCTATACTAAATTTGAAAATAAAAACACATGGAGAATATATATGTTTCGCTGGGCTATTATTTTTGCTGTTATTGCATTAATTGCGAGTCTACTTGGTTTCGGTGGCGTCGCAGGCTTGTCTAAGGATTTTGCAATTATCTTGTTGGTAATTGCGGTGATTCTTGCGATCGTTGGTTTTCTTTCGCGCGGCAAGGTCTAGATTTACGCTAGACCTGTTCAAAGCAAGTGTTAGCTTTCAAAAAAACAAGAGCCTTCTGGCTCTTGTTTTTTTTATGGGTATTTTTAATGATCTGTTTTGATCAAAAATACTTCTTTTAAGATGAACTTAGGGCTTTAAATGACGTGGTCTAAAACCTGCCACCAGCAAGGCTGCAACATACGCTACCACACCGACAACACATAAGATCAATACTTCTACCACACGCATCCATTGTGATACATCTGCGTTATACCAACTCAGGGCATAGGCCAGAGCTGCAATCATCACCACATTGGCAAACATGAATTGCAGGAAGATTTTTTTCCAGTGCGCCCCAAAACGGAAAATATCACGCTTATGCAGATAATAATAAAGCAGACCAGCATTGACCATCGCTGAACCTGTCGAGGCCAGCGCAAGGGCCATATGCTCCGCTTCCCAGTCAATCAGCTTGAACAAGCCGATAAAGATCACGTTCAGAATCGCATTGGCTGCCACAGCCATCAGACCGATACGCACCGGGGTTCTGGTATCCTGCTTTGCATAAAAACCGGGTGCAAAGACTTTAATCAACATAAAGGCAATCACACCACCGCTCATACATTGCAGTGCCAAAGCCGTCATCTGGGTATCTTCAAAGGTGAACTGGCCACGTTCAAACAGAGCCTGAATAATCGGAGTCGACAGCATAAACAGCGCAATACTGGCGGGTAGGCCAGCCATCACAATGACTTTAGCTGCCCAGTCCATCATGCCACGGAATTTTTCCGGATTCTGTTCAGTATGTCGTGCTGATAACGACGGCAGAATCACGGTACCAATTGCAACACCAATGAGTCCTAGTGGCAATTCGGTCATACGCTCGGCACTATACAACCAAGACACCGAACCATCCTGCATGAATGAGGCCCAAATGGTATTTAATAGCAGGTTAATTTGCGTGACAGATACACCAAATAATGCCGGCAGCATCAACTTCATGATGCGATCTACGCCTTCATGCTTGAAGTCAATTTTCGGTGGAATCAGCAGATTTTTACGCCACAATTCAGGAATCTGGATCGCCAGCTGTAAAATACCGGCAATGATCACAGCCCAGCCCAGCGCCATAATCGGCTCGGCCATATAAGGCGTAAGCCAGAGCGCTCCGGCAATCATCGCTACATTCAGCAAGACCGGTGCAAATGCCGGGGTACTGAAAGAGCCATAACTGTTCAGAATACTGCTGGCAAAAGCCGTCAGTGACATGAACAGCAAATAAGGAATGGTCAGGCGAAACATGTCGGTCGCCAGGGCGAACTTTTCAGGGTCACTATGGAAACCGGGCGCATAGACATACATGATCAATGGCGCAGCAATGATCGCGACCATGGTCAGCGTGGTCATGACTGTGGCCAGACAGCCAAAGACCCGGCTGATCAGAATCTGGACTTCGGTATGCGTGCGACTGGTCTTATATTCGGTCAGGACTGGAATAAACGCCTGTGAAAATGCGCCTTCGGCAAATAAACGCCTGAAAAAGTTTGGAATACGAAATGCGACTACGAAGGTATCGAAGTCTTTACCAGCACCAAAGACATTCAGTAAAACAATATCTCGAACCAATCCCAGTACGCGTGACAACATGGTCATCGCACTGACAATGACGGTCGAACGCCAAAGCGCCATCCTATTCACCTAATGTATAAATTTGTGGCTATTGTAATGAAACTTTTGTCAGAAGTTCATTGCTTAATTTCATCGCTCAAGCGAGCTTGAGGTGTTTTTATAATGCTGTAACTGTGTACGAAAATCAGCCCAGTTAAAATACGGTCCCGGATCGGTCTTACGGCCCGGTGCAATATCCGAATGTCCGGCAATATGCTGCTGAATCTTAGAATAATGCTGTTGCAGACAGGCCGTGACTTTGACCAGGGCTTCATACTGTGCGGTTGCAAAAGGCAAATCATCACTGCCTTCCAGCTCAATCCCGATCGAATAATCATTACATTCTTTTTTGCCCAAATAGGTCGAGCGGCCGGCATGCCAGGCACGGTCATTAAAATTGACAAATTGCAGTACTTCGCCAGATCGTAAAATCAGCAAATGGGTCGACACCTGCATTCCTTCAATGGTTTGAAAATAGGGATGGACTGACCAATCCAGCTGATTTTGAAAAAACTGTTCAATATAACCGCCGCCAAACTGGGAAGGAGGCAGGCTGATATTGTGAATCACCAGCAATTGAATCTCGGTTTGTTCTGGCCGCTGATTAAAATTGGGAGACGGGATTTGACGTGCACCAATTAGTTGCCCGTCCTTAACCTGAAACTCAGCTGCCTGTTGCATAAAACCGTTCTCCCCAAAAATAAAATCTGCAAGATCAGCATTGCAGCCGGCTTCATGCTAAAACTTTCAAGAACAAATCTCAATTCATCCCGGCAAACTGGATGAAAAATCGCTCATCTTTTATGTAACGGTGCTAAGATAAGGCGCAATTTTCACGGCTTAAAAAAGATACGGAAATACTCATGCGCATATCTCAAGCTTTGCTAGACCAGTCAATTCAGATCAATATTCAACAGGCACTTTCAGAAGATATTGGTGACGGTGATATTACCGCCCTGCTGACCCCTGAAGATGAACAGGCCACTGCCACCATCATTAGCCGTGAAGACATGGTTTTGGCTGGTCAGCCTTGGGTGAATGCCTTGATTCAGGCCTATGATCCAAGTATTGAAGTGATCTGGCTGAAAAATGATGGCGATCATGTTCAAGCCAATCAAGCATTTTTAAAACTGGCCGGATCTGCACGTAGCTTACTCACCGTGGAGCGCCCTGCGCTAAACTTTGTCCAGACGCTGTCTGCGGTTGCGACTAAAACCGCCCACTATGTCAAAGAGCTGCAAGGTTTAAACACCAAATTATTAGATACTCGTAAAACGCTTCCGGGTCTGCGTATCGCACAAAAATATGCCGTGGCCATTGGCGGTGGCCAGAATCACCGTTTGGGCCTGTTTGATGCCTTCTTGATTAAAGAAAATCATATTATGGCAGCGGGTGGCATTGCGCAGGCGATTGCCAAGGCCCATCAAATTGCACCGGGTAAGCCTGTCGAAGTTGAAGTCGAAACCTGGGATGAGCTGAATCAGGCACTCGAAGCCCATGCTGATATTGTGATGCTGGATAATTTCAGTCAGCAGCAGATGATCGACGCGGTGCAACATGTGGCCGGTCGCTGCAAACTGGAAGCCTCAGGTAATATCACCATTGATAATTTACGTGAAGTCGCGAGTACCGGAGTAGATTATATTTCCATGGGCGTGCTGACCAAAGATCTCAAAGCCATTGATCTGTCGATGCGTTTCAATGCTTAAAGCCTAGATGGGATAGATGACCGTAGAGGGTGCGAAGCACCCTTTTTTTATTTTTAGAAATTTTTTTTGCGTATATTTTGCTCAATTTTCTATTTTAGACCTTAATCATCATCGTCATCCCGATTACCTCGGCGATCGCGGTCATCATCGTCACCATCACGGTCGTTATATCTTCCGTTATCCTCATCACGATCCTGATTTAACACTGAACGCTCGTCATCTTCACGATTATTGCCCCAGTCACAGGCAGTTAATCCAAACACGCCCAGCAATGAAATTGCACAAAGCCACTGTTTCATGTCGCATTCCTCATTGTGTTCTCATCTGATCCAATATCGATGCAAAACCGGTTCAGATATAGCCGATTCATGTCGACTTTTTGTCAGGAAGTTTTGTAATGTAGTTTTTGAATACAGGTGCAGAGTGAAATTTCAGGCATAAAAAAACGCATCCAGAGATGCGTTTTTCAGCATGGAATAGATTACCAACCTAAAGCTTCTTGCTGTTTTTTCACCAATTCCTGAATGCCTTTCTCAGCCATTTCCAGCATGGCATTCGATTGTGCGCGGGTAAATGGCTTATCTTCTGCAGTACCTTGAATTTCAATAAATTCACCGGCCTGAGTCATCACCACGTTCAAATCGGTTTGACAGTTTGAATCTTCTTCATAGCAAAGATCCAGTAATACTTCATCTTTAAAAATGCCCACAGAAACTGCAGCCACCAAACCTTTTAATGGATCATGTTTGATTTTTTTTCTTTCCAGCAAGACGTTCATGGCATCGACCAAAGCCACCGCAGCACCCGTAATCGCTGCAGTACGGGTACCGCCATCAGCCTGAATCACGTCACAGTCGATAGTAATGGTATTTTCACCGAGTTTTTTCAGATCGACCATTGAGCGCAAGCTACGACCAATCAGACGCTGAATTTCCTGGGTACGGCCACTCTGTTTGCCACGTGCCGCTTCACGGTCACTACGGGTATGAGTTGAACGTGGCAACATGCCATATTCAGCCGTTACCCAGCCCTGGCCCTGACCTTTGAGGAAACGCGGTACAGAACTATCCACACTGGCAGTGCACAGTACTTTGGTATGACCAAATTCAACCAATACAGAGCCTTCCGCATAACGTGTATAGTTACGGGTAATTTTCACTTCACGTAATTGATCTAATGTTCGTTGGTCGATACGCATAATAAGTCCTGTATGGGTTCAAAATAATTGCGGCTCAGTATAGCAGAAGCCTTTACCAAGATTAGGCAGCCGGGCGATTCATTTACAAAATCAATGCATCAGCTCACTACGAGTTGTCGAAATTCTGCCGATCTGTAGCACTACGATTTGATTTAATTTTTGCTAGACTAAAACTCCCCTTGAGGGAAGCCGGTGATAGGAAACCCATTTATGTCCTTACGTGAAGATCGCAAGCAGCAAAGTCATCAGGCGTTACTCGATGCCACTCTGGCATTCAGCAGTCAGGGCCGTGCTTTCAGTACGATCAGCCTACGTGAAGTTACGAATGCAGTTGGACTGGTACCGACGGCATTTTATCGGCATTTTCAGGATATGAACCAGCTGGGTCTGGAGTTGCTGGATCAGGTTGCGATTCACATCAAAGGAGTACTCAATCAACTGGGACAGGCTTATCTGTATCAGCCAAATACCCGAACCTACACCGGACTTGAACTGTTTTTTCAGGCGGTCGAATATCATCCTGAACCCTGGATTTTTTTTGTTGCAGAGCGTTGGGGCGGTTCGGACGTGCTCCGTGCCGGTATTGAACGGGAAATTCGTTTTCTGGCTGAAGATGTGATGCATGAACTGGCCAAGATGCAATCGACCCGACATATTCAGGCGCCACAGGACTTGCAGGCTCTGGCACAGATGCTGATTGAACTGTCCCTGAACTGGGCCATGGGCTGGATTCATCTGCAGCATCAAGCTGATCCAGAGCTGCGCCGCACACAATCCACTGCCTTTAAAACCCAAAGCATATTGCAGATGCAACTGTTGCTGCATGGCATTTTGCACTGGTACCGGCGACCTGCCGAAACAGTCGAAACAGCAGGCCCTGTGCTCAATGAAGCGGTCACTCCTCCGGCCTAAATAAAAAAACCTGCATAAATGATGCAGGTTTTTTTACTGATCTTCAATTCTTACTTATTTGGCTTTACGCTCTTTTTCGATCAAGTAATTCACCACCTGAATGACTTTGGCATCATTCCCCTGCACAATATATTTACCATTTACGGTCACTGCTGGAACACCACTTAACTGATACTGAGCAGCCAGGTTTTTGGCCTGGGCAATTTTCGAAGTGATCGGGAAAGATTTATAGGTGCTGTTAAATTTCGCTTCAGGAATACCATAGCGGGTATAAAACTTGGCCAATTGTGCCTGTTCTAAAATTGGACGCTGCTTGTCATGAATATCATGGAATAATTGTAAATGTGCTTTTTGACGCACACCCAATGCTTCAGACACATAATAAGCACGCGCCGCCTGTTCCCAGAGTGGATTCATCGCAGCCGGTGTACGTACAAAACGTACATCTTTTGGTAATTTTTTCAGCCAGCCCTGCATATGTGGTTCAAGCGCGAAACAGTGACCACAGCCGTACCAGAAGAATTCACGTACCTCAATTCTGCCCGGTTTTTCGACTTTGACTGGTTTTGCAACCACCTGATAGTCCTGACCTGCCACAAAATTGGCCATAGCATTGCCTGAAAAGGCCAAAACAGATGCGGCAACAGCGCCTAAAAGGAATTTTTTCATTCGGATTATCGTCCTCTAAATCATTATGCTTAGTTTATGTGTTCACTATAAATCAATTATGCCGGTTTCGTTTTCATTCTGTGAACTTTTTTGCTGCTTTTATCGCTTTTTCTGCCAGAATCGCTACACTAAACCATCGAACTGATTTTCAAGGTTTTAAATCAGTTTCTCTCGCCATTCGGCACATATATATTTTTAGCTAATCATGACTGATTGAGGTGACACCGATGTCGCAATTGAATGTTGATCCACAAGAAATTGCCAAGTTTGAAGCATTTGCAGCTATATGGTGGGATCAGCATTCCGAGTTCCGCCCCTTGCACATGATTAATCCACTGCGTTTAAACTGGATTGATGAACATGCCGGAGGCCTGAGCGGCAAAAAAGTGCTGGATGTCGGCTGTGGTGGCGGTATTCTGGCCGAAAGCATGGCGCGACGCGGTGCCGATGTACTCGGGATTGATATGGGCGCAGCCCCTTTAAATGTGGCACGCATCCATGCCGAACAGGAAGGTGTGAACAATATTGAATATCGTCAGGTGCCGGTTGAGCAACTGGCAGAGGAACAGGCTGGCCAATATGACATCGTGACCTGCATGGAAATGCTAGAGCATGTGCCAGATCCGGCATCCATTATTCAGGCCTGTCACAAGCTGGTCAAGCCAGGTGGTCATGTATTCTTCTCGACCATTAACCGTAATCCAAAGTCCTATTTATTTGCGATTATCGGGGCAGAATATGTCTTGCGCATGCTGGCCAAAGGCACCCATGATTACAGCAAATTTATCAAGCCGTCTGAACTGGCACATGATATTCGTAACGCTGGTTTAAAGCTCAAAGACATGACCGGTCTGCACTATAATCCGCTGACCAAGCGTTATTGGCTGGCACCGAATGTTGATGTGAACTACATGGTTTATACCGTGAAAGATAGCGCAGCAGAGACCACAGCATGAAAGCCGTTTTATTTGACCTAGATGGAACCCTGATTGATACCGCTGCCGATTTTATCCGAATTATCCAGCAGATGTGCCGTGAAGAAGGCCGCCCACTGGTTGCACCCGAGCTGATTCGTACCCAGGTCTCCGAAGGCGCTCGCGCTATGGTGAAACTGGTTTATCCGGAACTGCAACTAGAAGATCCGGTCTTTCTGCAACACCGTCAGCGCTTTCTGGACATGTACGGCGCAGATATTGCGGTCGATACCGATCTGTTTGATGGCATGTATCCATTACTTGAACAGCTAGAAGCGCAAGATATTCCCTGGGGTATTGTCACCAATAAACCACGCTGGCTCAGCGAGGCTTTATTAAAAGCATTAAACCTGACCGAGCGCTGTGCCGTGCTGGTCTGTCCGGAAGATGTGACCCGCACCAAGCCCGATCCTGAACCGATGTATCTGGCCGCCAAGCAACTGAATCTTGCCGCGGAAGACTGTATCTATGTGGGAGATCATCCACGAGATATTGATGCCGGTCGTCATGCCCAGATGCCGACCATTTTGGCTGCCTATGGTTATTTGCCGTTGCAATACAAAGACGATTTAAACGCCTGGCAGGCCGACCATATCGTGCATACTGTGGCAGAATTACATCAATTGATTCAGACACTAGTACTGAAGCAGCATACTGCGGTATCTTGAACGCTTAACACTAAATAATAAGAAGTGAGGAGGTAGATAATGAAATATTCAGCATATCAACCTCGCCCCGATCTGCTCAAGGATCGTATCATCCTGATCACAGGTGCGGGCGATGGCATTGGACGTGCAGCAGCAATCAGTTATGCCTTGCATGGCGCAACTGTGGTGCTGCATGGGCGTACCTTAAACAAACTCGAAGTCATTTATGATGAAATTGAAAGTTTGGGTGCGCCGCAACCTGCCATCTTGCCGCTACAACTATCGAGTGCGTCAGAACGTGATTATGAGCTTTTGCTCGATACGCTAGACCGTCAGTTTGGTCGTCTGGACGGCATTCTGCACAATGCCGGCATTTTAGGCGAACGGGTTCCCTTGGCGGATTATCCGGTCAATGTCTGGGATGATGTGATGGCGGTCAATCTGCGTGCACCCTTTGTCATGACCCAAGCGCTGTTACCGTTATTATCCAAATCCGAACATGCTTCTGTGGTTTTTGCCAGCTCAGGTGTAGGCCGCGAAGCCCGCGAACGCTGGGGTGCGTATTCGGTTTCTAAAATTGCTATTGAAGCGGTAAGCCAGTTATTTGCCAAAGAGCAGGTACATCCAAATATCCGTTATAACTGCATCAATCCCGGGGCAACGCGGACTGCCATGCGCGCCAAGGCCTATCCGAATGAAGATCCGAAAACCCTGCCTACCCCCGATTCAATCATGCCGGCTTATCTATATTTGATGGGTAATGACAGCCTGCATATGAATGGCCAGAGTATTGATGCACAGGATTAAATTATTCTGTCTGTCATTCAGGGAGCAATCGCTCCCTTTTTATTTCATTTTTAGTCATATTCAGCGCATAAATCTTAAGTAAGTTCACCCCGCTCGCATTGAGTTTCATTAAAATAACAGCATACTAAGCCCCACTATATTTCACTCGAGTGCATCATGACTGAATTAAACAATATTACGGTGACCCATTTAGACGATGGCATGGTGTCGCTGCTGATTGATCAACAGCCTATTTCAGAGAAATACGGCACCAAGTTTGAAGCCAGTATCGTGGATGACATCAAAGCACTCGAAAATGCTCAGAAACTCAAATTGTTCGAGCAATTTGTATTTTCACATCAGGATCTGAATTTTGAACATGCCTATTATTATGTGACTGGCATTGAAAAATTAGACGACAGTTATCGTCTGGCCAAGCATTTTGTTTATCGCATTAAAATTGAAGGTCAGCCAGAAATCGAACATGTCATCAGCAATCAGGGCAAAGCCATGACGGCCGAGGATGTACGTGCCTTTATTCAGGCGCATGTGCAGAAATCACTCAACGATTATACTGACCTGAACTACGCTTATTAAAAGTCGGGTCATTGAATAATCTTGGGCACTTTTCGATAAAGTGCCCTTTTTTTCTTAAAATCCTGCAAAAAATAACAGTAAATCGGATTTACATATTAAATATATAAAATTATACGGTTTTCCAAATTAAACTGATTGGACTATGCTTTCTTGAATCACAGATAGATCAAATCAGGAGCGCAGCATGGCTGACCAAAAACGTAAAATTGAAACAATTCACCGGATTGAACAGTTGCAGTTATCTGAAGCATTGATTGTGGCACTCGATGACGCCCTACAAGCTGAATCCGTAGCTGACGCGATTCAGTCCTTACAAGGTTTGGCAGAGCAATGGAATTAATCTCAAACTAAACCGGCAAAATTCTTTGTCGTTTCATTAAATCATGAACTTTTTTCTCGCTGACTCAATGCTGTTTTTTTGAGCTAAATCATCGATTTTCGCTTGCATGTTGACCCTTGCTTTGATGAGATAAGGACATGGCTCGGTAGGCTACTTTATAGAAGTGATGCCGTCGCATATAGTCATGTAAAAACATGACATCATCATAATATCTCTGCATTTGTTATAAAAATTGTGCCTGTTCTTCACAGTTTCTCTGCAATTTTTCCGTACATTAGGTGCTGTAGAAGATGAACAATTTAATGAGGGTTCAACATGAAAAAGGTTTTGGTGGCACTGGCAATTTCTTGCAGTACATTCATGCTGAGCAATGTCGTCATCGCTGCCCCTCATTTCAATGATGAATCCCGTATGGATTCACGTCATGGTCATGACAAGAAGAAAGCCCGTGAGTTCCGAGAGGAAGATCAGCAGGATAACCGCCGTATGCGTGAAGAACGTGGGGTGAAACGCCTGCAACAGTTACGCTGGCAGCCGGGTTATGTGATGCCACAGCATTATCGTGGCAATGGCTATAAAGTTGAATACAAAGACCATCGCCTGCCTCGACCTGACCGCAAGCAGCAATGGTATAAAGTCAATAATGACTACATTCTGGTGGATTCTGAAAACAACAGCATTATCCGCATCGTGGGTGACTAGTTCATAAGCGCATTCAAATTTAATCTTCTTTAAGGCCCAACCATGTTTGGGCTTTTCTATTTTACTGGCTGAATTTTTTTATCCGCAAATCTTGCGGCTTATCCAGCTTTTAGACTGCATGACTTATCTACTAAATTTCTTCATGAATTTAACAATTTAACTAAATTGTACTCACGCTTTCTATGTACTTGTTCGCTAATTTAGTCTCATCGAAATTAGATATACATCTTAAGGTGAGAGCCATGAAAAAAGTCTTAACTACAATCGCGTTATCTCTAAGTGCTTTGTTAGCTACTTCTGCAATGGCAGCACCACAGCATGACTCGCGTTATGACCATAATCCGCATAAACCGGCGCCACACTGGAATGCCAAAGACAGCAAGAAATGGAATGACGACCGTCGCTGGAATGATGACCGCCGTCATAACAACCGTATGGTCAATCCAAGCCGTGACTGGCGCGTAGGCCAAACTCTACCACGTCAATATGACAACAACCGTTTTGAAGTCAGTGATCGCGAAGCACGCCGTTTGCCAAATACCGGTCGTTTCCAGCAATGGTACAAGGTCAACAATGACTACGTTCTGGTCAATGAGCGTACCAACAAAATTGTACGAATCATTAACTAAGCTTTCTCCATTACTGCTCGTCTTGCAGACACCTGAAGTCCCCTTCAGGTGTTTTTTTATATCTGCACTTCCACTTGCATTTTTTTTCATTAGAATCAAAGCTGGATCTTCAATCATTGAAATGGGCACAGCATGACTTCAGCAGAAACGTCACAAAGCACAACTTTGCAATATGTGCACTGGTTTCGCCATTCTGCGCCTTATATCAATGCGCACCGCAATAAAACCTTTGTAATCATGTTTGATGGCGAAGCCGTCTTAAATGATAACTTTCAGCATATTATTCACGATATTGCTTTATTACATTCTTTGGGCATTCGGCTGATTCTGGTACATGGTGCACGTCCGCAAATTAACCAGAATCTGGCTCAAAGCCAGATTACGACGCCTTTTTACCAGCAGCGTCGGGTCACCACACGTGAATCTTTAAGCTGCGTGATGAATGCCGTCGGTTCGATCCGCCTACAAATTGAAGCACTGCTGTCTATGGGACTGGCCAATTCGCCGATGTATGGCGCCCGGATTGATACCGTTTCAGGGAATTTTGTCACCGCCAAGCCGTATGGCATCCGCGATGGTATCGATTTTCAGTTGACCGGTGAAGTGCGCGCGGTTGATACCGATGCGATTCAGCGCCATCTGGACAGTCATAATATTGTGGTGCTTGGCCCGACCGGTTATTCCACTACCGGAGAAGTTTTTAATCTGCTGGCTGAAGAAGTTGCTACCAAAACTGCGATTCGCCTTAAGGCAGATAAACTGATTTTTCTCGGTAAGCAGCATGGTCTGATGGACAGTAACGGCCAACTCAAACGCGAAGTGACACCGCAACAACTGGATGATTTTATTCCGGTCGAACAAGATGCGCTTGAAAGAGGACTACAATTGAAAGCCGCACAGGAAGCCTCAATGAACGGCGTACATCGGGTGCATCTGATTTCTTATGCCTATGATGGTGCCCTGCTGGAAGAGCTGTTCACCCGGGATGGTTCCGGAACTCTGGTCACCGACGCGCATTATGAAGAAGTGCGGATGGCCGATATTCAGGATGTCGGTGGCCTGATCGGTTTGCTGCGTCCACTGGAAGAAGAAGGCATTCTGGTCTATCGTTCGCGTGAACGCCTAGAAAATGAAATCAACCAGTTTGCCGTAATCGAACGGGACGGCATGATTCTGGCCTGTGCCGCCCTCTACCCGATTCCGACGACAGGGGATGAATTGCGTTCTGCAGAAATTGCCTGTGTTGCGGTACATCCCAGTTATCGCAAGTCTAATCGGGGTAGCCAGATCCTGCATTATCTAGAAGAAAAAGCCAAAAGCATGCAGATTCAGCAACTGTTTATTTTAACTACCCGCACCGCGCACTGGTTTCTAGAACAAGGCTTTGAACCGGCTTCAGTCGATGACCTGCCGGATGCCCGTCAGGCATTTTACAATTATCAACGTAATTCAATTGTTTGCAAAAAGTCACTTTAAAGTGGCTTTTTCTTTCAGTGCTTTAGCTTAATTTTAGATAAAGATATCTGGCAATCTCGCTTTAAATTTTAAAATTCTATTACTCGTTTTTAGCTAAACATATCAACAGATTAGATTTAAAAAAATAACTATAAATTTCATAGATTTGATTAATTTAAATATTAAATCTTCATTTTTATATAAATCACTTTTCTGCATAAGTTTTGCGCTTTTTTATTTATCTTTTTTCTTCATTAGAAATTCCTGAATAGTTATTTTTTTAGAAAAACAAAAACGATTAGCGTGTGTCTAAGTTTTCATTCACTAGCTTTTCACTTTCGGGAGTTTTGATTCATGCGCCAATCTCATGTTCAGTTTTTAACAAAGACTGCGGTACTCGGTACCGCGATGGCTGGTGTCATGATGCTTTCAGGCTGCTCGAAAAAAGAAGAGACCATTACCCTGAATATCGGTTTCCAAAAATACGGCATATTACCTATTTTAAAAGAACACGGCACGCTGGAAACCAGCTTAAAACAGCAAGGGGTCAATGTGAAATGGGTAGAATTTCCGGCCGGCCCACAACTGCTTGAGGGCCTGAATGTTGGCAGCGTCTCTTTTGGTGAAGCCGGTGAAGCACCGCCAATTTTTGCCCAGGCGGCCAACTCAAATCTGGTCTATGTGGCCAATCAGCCGCAAGCGCCTAAGGCAGAAGCCTTAATTGTACCGAAAGATTCGCCGATTCAGTCTATTCAAGATCTGAAAGGCAAACGGGTAGCCCTGAACAAAGGTTCAAACGTGCATTACTTACTATTAAAAGTTCTGGAAGCCAACCAGCTTGGCCTTGATGATATCGAAGTGATCTATTTACCACCTTCCGATGCACGTGCTGCATTTGAACGTGGTGCAGTCGATGCCTGGGTGATCTGGGATCCGTTCTTTGCAGCTGCTGAACATCAAATTGGTGCGCGTGTCATTGCCAGCGGTGAAAATGTGGTGAGCAATCATCAGTTCTATCTGGCAGATCGCAAGTTCGCAGAAAGCCATCCTCAGGTGGTACAGGCGGTGGTCAACGAACTGAATCTGACCACGGACTGGGTGGCAAAAAATCAGGACGCTGCCGCTCAGCTCCTGCAAAAACCGACAGGTCTGGCCGTCGATGTCTTGAAAACCTCTATTTCACGCATGGGCTTTGGCGTTAAACCTCTCAGCACTGACGTGATTCAAAAACAGCAACAAGTCGCCGATGCATTTTATGCGCAGCAGCTGATTCCACAAAAGCTGAATATTGATGCAGCAATTATTAAATAACAGCAGAATAATTTGAGAATAAAGATGAGTCATATAAAAACAGTTTCTTATATCAGCTTAGCGCTATTGAGCTTTAGTCTGACTGGCTGCCAGAAACAGGAACCACAGCAAACGGCTGCCGCAGAAACCACGTCAGCGCAACAAGTTAAAACCATTGCGATTGGCTTTCAGAAATCAGCCTTAAATCTGCTGGTGGCACGTGATGAAAAGCTGTTAGAACAACAATTTCCCAATGCCAAAATTGAATGGAAAGAGTTTCCGGCAGGCCCACAAATGCTGGAAGCCTTAGCAGTCGGTGCAGTGGATTATGGCTATGTGGGAAATACTCCGCCTATTTTTGCACAGGCGGCAGACAAAGCCCTGAGCTACGTGGCCTTTGAAAAAGTGGCGGGAAATTCTTTGGCCGTGGTCGTGCCGAAAGACAGTGCCATTCAAAATATTCAACAATTGAAAGGAAAACGGATCGCGGTGCAGAAAGGTTCAAGTGCCCATGAACTTCTGGCCAAAACCCTGGAAAAAGCCGGATTAAGCTGGTCAGAGATTCAAGCCGTCTGGCTTCCCCCTGCGGATGCACGTGCTGCTTTTGACAAAAAAGCCATTGATGCCTGGGCAATCTGGGATCCCTTCCTGGGTGCAGCCGAGTTCGACAGCAAGGTTAAGGTGCTGATTGAATCTAGTGACTTTCCACAAACCTACTCCTTTTATATCGGCAATCCCGAATTTATTCAGAAGCATCCGGATAGCCCCGGGAAGTTTATCCAGGCTTTAAATGCATCTGACCAGTGGATTCTTAAAAACCAGGCTGTAGCTCTAGATATTTATCAGAAAAGTACCGGTCTGAAACCGGATGTAGCGAAGATTGCATTTGAGCGTCGTCTTAAACCTTCGCCGGTACAACCATTAACGACGGAAGTGATCAAAGCTCAACAGAATATTGCCGATCTCTTCCAGCAGGTTCAACTGATTCCCAAAACCATCAGCGTCCAGCAACAGATCTGGTCGCCAGCGGCCACACATTGATGAGCAAACAAGATCATTTAATTTAAGGAATATTACATGAAAATTTTCTGGTTTATCCCCACTCATGGCGACAGTCGTTACTTAGGCACCAGCAAGGGCGCACGTGTTGTAGATCATACCTACATGAAGCAGATTGCCGTTGCGGTAGATAACTTAGGTTATGAAGGTGTCCTGATTCCGACTGGCCGTTCTTGTGAAGATCCATGGTTAACTGCAGCCAGCCTGATTGATGCGACCAAAAAATTAAAATTCCTGGTGGCATTGCGTCCAGGCGTGACCACGCCGGCACTGGCTGCACGTATGGCCGCGACCTTTGACCGCTTGTCTAATGGCCGAGTACTGCTGAATCTGGTGACTGGCGGTGACGAGCAGGAGCTAAAAGGTGATGGCGTCTATGAAGATCACACAACCCGTTATAAAACGGCGACCGAATACACCACCATCTGGCGTGAAATTTTAAAACGCTCACATACCGGTGAAAGCTTTAGTTTCCATGGCGAACGCTTAAGTGTCGATGATGCAAAATTGCTGTATCCACCCATTCAGCAGCCGCATCCGCCTTTATGGTTTGGTGGCTCATCGGATGATGCCATTGAGCTGGCCACGGATCAGGTCGATACTTACTTGACCTGGGGCGAGCCACCGGCAGCAGTCAAAGAAAAAATTGCAGTGGTAAAAGCCAAGGCTGCAGCTAAAGGTCGTGAACTGAATTACGGGATCCGTTTACACGTGATCGTACGCGAAACCAATGAGCAGGCCTGGGCGGCGGCTGAAGAACTGATTCAATATGTGGATGATGCCACTATCGCTGCAGCCCAAGCCAAGTTCAAATCCATGGACTCGGTCGGTCAGCGCCGTATGGCAGAACTGCACAATGGCGATCGCAGCAAACTCGAAGTTTCTCCAAACCTCTGGGCAGGTGTGGGTCTGGTTCGTGGTGGTGCAGGTACGGCACTGGTCGGCGATCCGGAAACTGTCGCTGCACGTATCCAGGAATATGCCGATCTGGGGATCAGCACCTTTATTTTCTCAGGCTATCCACATCTGGAAGAATCCATCCGTTTTGCAGAACTGGTATTCCCTTTACTTCCACTGGAAACCCAGCAAAAACTCACTCAACCAAACTTGACCGGTCCATTTGGTGAAATCGTGGCGAACAACTACACACCGGACGAGAACAAGCAGGCTGAGAAAATTAAGGAGTCTGCTTAATGTCAAAAGTCGTTTCCGTTGAAACCCTGACCCCAAAGCAGGTTTCACGTGGAACAATTCTGGGGCAGCATCTGCTGCCCTGGCTGGTTCCAATTTTCTTGATTGCAGTTTGGCAAATTGCCTCTAGCACAGGCCTGCTGGAAAGCCGGATTCTGCCTGCACCGAGTGCCGTGGTTTTAGCCTTCTGGAATTTATTGCTCAGCGGTGAACTGTGGACGCATGTGCAAGTCAGTGCAGGACGTGCCATCAGCGGATTATTGGTAGGTGGTGGTTTGGGCCTATTGCTGGGTCTGTTAAATGGTTCATCCAAAACTGCCTCTACCCTGCTCGACACCACCTTGCAGATGATCCGCAATATTCCTGCACTGGCACTCATTCCCCTAGTCATCTTATGGTTCGGGATTGATGAATCTGCCAAATTGTTTCTGGTGGCGATTGGGGTATTTTTCCCGATTTATATCAATACCTATCATGGGATTCGTTCCGTCGATCCGCAATTGATCGAGATGGGCAAAAGCTATGGCTTAACTCGCTGGCAACTGTATAAAGAAATTATTCTGCCGGGTGCGATGCCGTCAATTCTGGTCGGACTGCGTTTTTCTCTAGGTCTGGTCTGGGTATTGTTAATCGTGGCCGAAACCATTTCCGCCCAGTCTGGTATTGGTTATATGACCATGAATGCACGTGAATTTTTGCAAACTGACGTGGTTCTGGTAGGTATTTTATTGTATGCCCTGCTCGGCAAACTGGCCGATGTTCTGGCCGTGGCCTTAGAGCGATTCCTGCTGCGCTGGCATGCCGGCTATCAAAAATAAAGAATAAATGAGGAGCATGTGATGACTGATCTCAGTTTAGGGCGTCATGCCAATGACCCGATTGTGCCACTGGACCAACCTGCGGCAGAGATCAATCCTGCTGCAGTGATCGGTGCCGAAATTATCATTGAACAGCTGCACAAGTTTTACGGTTCGGTCAAGGTTCTGGAAGATCTGGACCTGCATATCCAGCCGGGTGAATTTCTGGCAATTGTTGGTCGCAGCGGTTGTGGTAAAAGTACCTTATTGCGCCTGATTGCCGATCTGGAACAGCAAAGCTACGGCGAAATCAAGTTTAAGTCAGCCCGGCATATTCGCGAAGGCATTACTACCGATGATATCCGGGTGATGTTTCAGGACCCTCGCCTGCTGCCCTGGCGCAGCATCGAACAGAATGTTCAACTCGGTTTACCGAAGGAGCAGCATGCCAAAGCTTCGCAAATGCTGGAAAAGGTCGGACTCAAAGAAAAAGCTGGACTGTGGCCTTCACAGCTTTCTGGAGGACAACGGCAACGTACCGCCTTGGCGCGGGCATTATCGCATCAGCCGCGTATTCTACTGCTGGATGAACCGCTCGGCGCCCTGGATGCCCTGACACGTCTGGAAATGCAGAACCTGATTGAACGTCTCTGGACCGAGCAAGGCTTTACCGCCATTCTGGTCACGCATGATGTCAGTGAAGCAGTGCAATTGGCAGACCGGATTATCTTGCTGGACAAAGGCCATATTGCCAAAGAATTTAAGGTCAATTTGCCACGTCCCCGGCAAAAAAGTGTGACATTTGCAGAACTAGAACAGCAGGTCTTGCAGGCAGTTTTAGCGACCTGAATACCCAATCCAACCCAAAATCGCGCATGGTTTTGGGTCTTATTCTTATAAAAATACATTTATCTCAATAAGAGAACATTTTTATCAGATTCATTTCAGTATTATTCCTCTCTTGCATTGATGAAGAAAAAAAATGAATAAATGAAGTATTTTCAGAAACTTGAATTTTTCTCCTAGTGTAAATGCATTTAGCCTGTTTTAAATATTGATCTAGAGAATAAATCATCATTATTCAAAAAATTAGCCTGTGACTGTGTGCACAAATCTGATGATTTGCCGTACAATTGAGGATTCCCTTTTTCATTGTTTTTTATATTTGCTAATGGAACAAAAAAAGAGTACTCAAAAACGCAATCAGCTGCTAAATGCTGCACTAGACGTATTTTCCCTATATGGTTTTAATGGGGCTAGTCTAGATGAAATCGCACAAATTGCAGAAATGCATAAGTCGAATATTTTCTATTATTATGAAAATAAAGAAGCCCTGTATGTCGAGGTATTAACCACCGTTCTACAAAAATGGCTGGCGCCTTTACAAACCCTTGAAGCTGAACTTGAGCCTGAAGAAGCGATCACCAATTATTTGATGCAAAAAATTGAAGTGTCGCGTACCCAGCCTAAAGCATCCCGTTTATTTGCTTTGGAGGTGATTCAAGGTGCACCGCATATTCTGGAAATTTTAAAAGGTCCACTGAAAAAACTGGTCAAGCGTAAAGCCAAAGTAATTTCCAACTGGCAGGAGCAAGGCAAGATTTCTGCAGATATTGATCCTGAGTTACTGATTCTGAATATTTGGGCGATTACCCAGAACTATGCAGACTTTGCCACTCAAATGGAAATGGTCACGGGTAAAACCTTGCGTAACCGCAGCATGCAGCAACGCATTATCCAGCATACGGTACACATGATGTTATACGGCGTGATTCCACGCACGGATAAATAAGCAAGCGCTTCTGATTGGCACACGACCATAGCTGCTATGGTCGCCGAGCAAACTTAACTTTCCTATTTATTTTACCATTTGATATAAATCTAATAATTTTTTCGCACCCAATAACAGATTTTCTTCCCAATCCAGATGTGCAGTCTCATTGGCCCCATCACTAATGTATTTCACTGAAATAAGCCGAACGCCCAGCTTTTTACAGACTTTGGCCAAGGCATAGCCTTCCATATCCACCAGATTACACGCCACTTTTGAAATACCGGTTTCAAAGCTATCGCCTGTTCCACAAATCCCTTTCGGCAAATGGTCAAAGAAAGGCTCCAGCTCAATCGCACCCGGGAAATGCTGATCCATCGGGGTCATGCCGATCTCAAAGCCGAGGGGTGAAACATCCATATCACGCTGTACAAATTGAGTGACTTCGACCAGTTCATGCGCATTGAAATGCGAACTCCCAGCGCTTCCCAAATTCAGCACGGTACTGCAACCGGTGTTCTGAATCACCTCAAAAGCTTTAAAGGCCGCGTTGACTTTACCAATCCCGCTGTAATGCACCTGAATGCCTTCTGCTTCAAACAAGCCTTTGGATTCATTGGGTAGAGCCATGATGAGTGCCAGATCGGACATTCGAAACACCTGATATCAAGAAAAACCCTGACATTAGAAAACAAAACCGGCTGAATGAAAAGCATCTGTGCTCTGATCAGACATACTCAGATATAACTTAGTACGTAGAAAAACCAGTCGGCTCAATTCCAAGGAAGATGAATTTTCAAGAAAAATATTGCATAAAAACACAACAGCAAGACGAAAGCGCGAGATTATGGCAATATATAGCCTCTCGATATTTCTAAGCACTTGATTTGCCCATGCAGCTGCTCCGTCTAAATGCTTTAGCCTCTCATTCTGAATTACCCAAAACTGCCGTGACCATCGGTAATTTTGACGGCGTGCATTTAGGCCATCAGGCGATGATCCGTCAGCTGCAACAGGTGGCTGAAGCACAGGGTTTAAAATCTGTAGTGATGATTTTCGAGCCGCAACCGCTTGAATACTTTCAGGGTTATGATGCCCCACCGCGTATTTCATCGTTGCGTGAAAAAGTTGAATACCTGACTGAGCTGGGTGTGGACTATATCGCGGTGGCGAAATTTGACCATACTTTCCGCAGCCTGACTGCAGAAGCTTTTGCTGACATTTTAAAAGAAAAACTGAATGCTCGGCATCTGGTCTTAGGCGATGATTTTCACTTTGGTAAAAACCGTCAGGGCAATAGCGAATTCCTGCGCAATTACGGCTTTGAAGTGACCAATTTAAATACCATTGCTTTGGATGGTGAACGGGTCAGTTCCACCCGGATTCGCCAGACCTTGCAAGCCGGTGATTTAGCCTTGGCCGCACAATTGTTGGGTCGTCCCTATAGCATTACCGGGCGGGTGCAATATGGTGATCAGATTGGTCGAACCATTGATTTCCCCACTATTAATGTACGGCTCAACCGTCATAAGCCCTGCCTGAAAGGGATTTATGGGGTTGAAGTTATTTGCGAAACCTTATCCTTAAAAGACAAAGTAAAAGCCGACTCTGCAGCGCAAACAGGTATCGCGGGTTATGACCCAACTGCCCTGTTTGGGGCAGGTCATGTCGGCACACGTCCTGCCATTAAACAAGCACATCCAGAGTGGCGATTAGAAGTACATTTTCCAGATGTTTCTGCTAATCTGTATGGCCTGTTGATGCGGGTGACGTTCTTAAACTATTTACATGGCGAAAAGGACTATCCTTCGCTTGAAGCGCTAAAAGCCGGAATTGATGATGATGTCGAGAAACTGCTTGAGTTTCGTCGAAATCACCCCACATTTCCCTTTTAATATCCCATATTTTTATTGTAAAACGTGTCAGTGACATAACTGATTAGATTGGAAGACGACTTGCATGAGCGATAAGCAAACTCCTGAAAATGCAGTGGACTATAAAGCCACGCTAAACCTCCCAGGTACTGACTTTGCAATGAAAGCAAATTTGGCAGTACGTGAAGCGAAATGGTTAGAAGAGTGGTATGCCGACAACATTTATCAGCAGATTCGTGAATCGCGTATTGGCAAGAAAAAATACGTGCTTCATGACGGCCCTCCTTATGCCAATGGTCAAATCCATTTGGGTCATGCAGTCAATAAAGTACTCAAAGACATCATTATCAAAAGCCGTGTCATGGATGGTTTTGACGCGCCATACGTGCCAGGTTGGGACTGTCATGGTCTGCCAATCGAATTAAAAGTCGAAGAAAAAGTCGGCAAAGTCGGCGTAAAAGTAGATGCGTCTACGTTCCGTAAAGCGTGCCGTGAATATGCGTATACTCAAGTTGAGCTTCAAAAGAAAGACTTCGTACGTATGGGTGTGTTCGGTGATTGGGACAATCCTTACCTAACCATGAACTTCAAACAAGAAGCCGACATCGTACGTTCATTGGGTGCAATCGCGAAAGCCGGCCACATTGAGCCAGGTCTGAAACCGGTGAACTGGTGTCTGGACTGTGGTTCATCATTGGCTGAAGCTGAAGTTGAATATGAAGATAAAAAATCGGATGCAATTGACGTCGGTTTTACCGTTGTTGATTTAGCTGATTTGTCTGCTCGTTTAGGTGTAGACGTTGCCGATCGTACCGACATCGTAATCTGGACCACGACACCTTGGACCATGCCTGCTAACCAGGCGGTTGCATTGCATGCGGAGCTTGAGTATCAACTCGTTAAAGCAACAGCCGAAGATAAAGCTGCACAAAACTTCATTTTGGCGAAATCATTGGTTGAGTCTGCGACTCAGCGTTATGGCTTTACTGCATTTGAAGTGCTTGCTGAATTCACAGGTGCAAAACTTGAGAATTTAGTTCTTCAACATCCTTTAATTAGCGACCGCCAAGTGCCAGTGATCTTGGGTGAACACGTCACCGATGCGAGCGGTACAGGTGCAGTACATACCGCACCGGGCCACGGTGTAGACGACTATAAAGTTGGTTTACAGTACAACTTAAAAGTAGAAAACCCAGTCGGCGGTAATGGTGTGTATTTACCGACTTCGCCAATCTTCCCGGGCGAGCACATCTACAAAGCCAATCCAAAAATCATTGCAGCATTGACTGAAGCGACCAAGCTTTGGGCACACGTGGTGATCAAGCATAGCTACCCGCATTGCTGGCGCCATAAAACCCCGATTATCTTCCGTGCGACCCCACAATGGTTCATCAGCATGGATGCCAAAGGTCTGCGTCAAAATGCACTGAATGCGATTGAAAACGATATCAGCTTTGTACCGGACTGGGGTAAAAACCGTATCCAGGCGATGATTGAAGGTCGTCCGGACTGGTGTATTTCACGTCAACGTACTTGGGGTGTGCCAATTCCGTTCTTCGTACACAAAGACACCAATGAATTGCACCCACGTACGCCTGAACTGATTGAAGAAGTGGCTAAGCTGATCGAGCAAGAAGGCATTGATGGCTGGTATAACCGTGATGCCTCTGAGTTTATCGGTGCGGATGCTGAACAATACAACGCAGTTCGTGACACATTAGATGTCTGGTTTGACTCTGGTACAACGCACTATGCGGTACTGCGTGAACGTGAAGAACTGACTGATCCTGCTGATTTGTACCTTGAAGGTTCAGACCAGCACCGTGGCTGGTTCCAGTCGTCGTTATTGACCTCGATTGCGATTAACGAACGTGCGCCATATAAAGGTCTATTGACTCACGGTTTCGTCGTGGATGAAAAAGGCCGCAAGATGTCCAAGTCGATCGGTAACGTGATCACGCCGCAAGACATCATTAAAGATATGGGTGCGGATGGTTTACGTTTCTGGATCGCCTCTGCGGATTACCGTTATGAAATGACCGCGGGTAAAGAAATCTTTAGCCGTGCCTCTGACGGTTATCGTCGTATCCGTAACACGTTACGTTTCTTATTGGCGAACCTGAATGGCTTCAAACCATCAACGGATGCTCTTCCTGTAGATCAATTGATCGCACTTGATCAATACATCTTGCAACGTGCAGCTGAAGTTCAAGAAACCGTGAAAAAAGCATACGAAGATATGAACTTCCATATCGTAACGACTGCTCTGACTAATTTCTGTATCAATGACTTGGGTGGTTTCTACTTAGACATCATCAAAGACCGTCAATACACCACGAAAGCGGATTCGCAAGCACGTCATTCTGCACAAACTGCGTTGTATCACTTGGTACAAGCATTCGTGCGTTGGATGTCACCAATCCTGAGCTTCACTGCACAAGAAGCTTGGCCGTTAATTCCTGAGCAATCAGAGAAATACGTGTTCACGGCTGAATGGTATGATATTCCTGTGGCTTCAACTGCAAATGTAGTATCTGAAGCTGAATGGCAAACGCTCATTGCCGTGAAATCTGCAGTAAACAAATTCATTGAAACTGCACGTACCGCGAAAACTGTCGGTTCTAACTTGTCTGCCAAAGTTGAACTTTGGGCAAATGCCGAATTAAAAGCAGTGCTAGATAAGTTAAGTGATGAGCTTCGTTTCGTACTGATCACATCACAAGTGATCGTCAATGAGTTTGATGCAGCACAAGGTGAAGCGTCTGATCTTGAAGGCTTGAATGTGAAAGTTTCAGCAGCTGATGGCGAAAAATGCGTACGTTGCTGGCATGTATTACCAGATGTAAATACACATTCTGCACATCCTGGTCTATGCGGTCGTTGTATCATCAACCTTCCTACAGGCCAAGGCGAAGAGAGAAAATATGCCTAATACCCACACCAAAAAGGGCTTATTCCAGTTCTATCCACATAATTTATGGTGGGTTGGACTGGCCATTCTGGCGATCATTCTGGATCAATGGACCAAATGGATTGCAGTGACAAATCTGAACTATGCAGATCCTGTTCCTGTGCTGCCCTTTTTAAATTGGACACTGCTACATAACTATGGCGCTGCCTTTAGTTTCCTGTCCGATGCCGGTGGTTGGCAACGCTATTTCTTTACTTCACTGGCAGGTTTAGTGTCTGTAATCTTTGTGTTTTGGCTGATGCGCATGCCAAAAGACATGAAAATTTTACCATTGGCGATTGCCCTGATTCTGGGTGGTGCCATCGGTAATTTAATCGACCGGGTCAGCCTCGGCTATGTAGTCGATTTTATTCATGTGTATTACCAGAACAGCCACTTCCCTGCGTTCAATATCGCAGATAGTGCTATTACTGTAGGCACTATTCTGATGCTGATTGATACCTTTTTCTTAGAAAAACATCGAATTCAACGGGCGCAAGCACAACATGACTGATTTTATTCATCCTAACGAAGAAACCCGGGTTGCAGACGGTTCTAAAGTCGAGCTGCACTTTTCTGTCGCAATCGAAAATGGCGTGGAAATTGACAATACCCGTAGCCGTGAAGAACCGGTCAGCCTGGTGATTGGTGATGGCAATTTACTGCCTGGTTTTGAAAAAGCATTGTTTGGTTTACGTGCCGGTGACCGTCGTACGGTGAGCCTGCCGCCAGAAGATGCTTTTGGTCCATGGAATCCAGAAAACATCCAGAAATTTGATACGGTGAAGTTCGGAGAACGTCCGATCGAAGGTCACATGATCGAGTTTGAAGACAAAGCCAAAGCCACCCTGTATGGCGTGGTGAGATCGGTGAATGATGACATCACTGAAGTGGACTTTAACCATCCATTGGCAGGCAAAAACATCACCTTTGAAGTGGAAATCTTTAAAGTGACACCTGCGGGTCAGCAAGGCATTAAACTGATGTAAAACCTCAGCTAATTAACTGATTTTAAAAAAGCTCCTTCGGGAGCTTTTTATTTTCCGGATACAAATCATCTCTAGTCACCTTCCTGAAATCTGATTAATTTGATGATCAGACCCGAAGAAAGGATAAAACATGAAAATTTATATTGTGGTTGGGAGTGTTCGTGAGGGACGTACTGCGATTAAAGTGGCGCACTGGGTACTGCAGGAAATTAAAAGTTATGCCTTTAGCACTTTGGAAACTGAAATTGTCGATCTAAAAGAATGGGATCTTCCGCTGTTTTCTGGTGCTCATCCCCCATTGACCGGGATTTATGATCAGCCCAAACAGCAAGACTGGGCCGACAAGATTGCGCTTGGCGATGCCTTTATTTTTGTCACGCCTGAATACAATCATGGCTATAGCCCTGCCCTGAAAAATGCCCTGGATTATCTCGGCAAGGAATGGCAAGGCAAACCGGCAGCTTATATTGGTTATGGTGCGACCAACGGATCACGTTCGATTGACCAGATTCGTCAAGTCGGCACTCAACTTGGACTGGTAGATACCAATGCCGTGATCGAAATCCGTGACATCTTTGCACGCAACAAAGATTATTCCTTCCAAGGCAATGAATTTGATAATAAAAACTTAAAAGCTGTAGTGGATAGACTGATTCAATATGTCAGTGCTTAATGACTGGACGACAGCCCTGTACGTTTTAGCCTACATGCAGCGCAGAGTTTAGCCGCTATGCAGTCATTTTATGCGAGGCTATAGTGAGTACATAGACAGACAGGAAGTCTGCAAAGCGATACGACAACAATAAAAAGCGCCAATCAACAGGACGTTGACAGATTAGACAGGAGTCAGATCTGAGAAGCAAATCCAGAAAAGCCTCGACAGGATGTTGAGGCTTTTCTGTTTAAACTTTAGGTTTAACTAGAGTAGTGATCGGAATGCATCAAACATCAACTTTAAAGCCGAGATCAACATCACAGGCGGCCTGCCCTCCCCGGATCTCCCAATTTTCTAGTGCACTTTCTCTCAGATGAATCAGAATATGATCTGCAGGAATGCCGATTTCTCCGAGACTTTTGACCATCTGCTGATACAAATTGCGCTTGGTCTCCAGACTGCGGCCAGCAAAACAGTCAATACTGATCAAGGTAAAATATTCAGGCTGAGCTAAATGGCTCATATAATGAAAACGATGCGCTTCATGCACGACCAGACGAATATTACGATCATATTCAGGCAGCTGAAAGGCAGTTTTCACACAATGAAATACGCTGTTAAGCAATTGTTCCTCAACTGCTTGAGGATATTGTTGCCGAACTTCAATTTGAATCGTAGGCATAGGAGTTTCCTTTTTATTATTTTATGGACGTTTTTATTTATATCAGTTGATGCATATCAAAAGAGTTTTCTCTCGCTAACATACAGCAAAATCATCACCGCAGTTTATGATTTGGTCAGATGATCATTTTGAAACAGTATTTTTAAAATTATCTTTTAAAATTCGGCTGTCGGCTTTGACCTACAATCCATGCAGTTAAACTGCCCTATTGCGTTGTATCGCTTCAGGCTATATTCAGATCATACCAAGACAGGAAGTCTTGTAAGAAAAATAAAAAAATTCACGTAGCAGGATGCTGATCGGCATAACAGACATTATACCTTTAACAGAATATGAAAAGGCCTTCACAGGATGTAGAGGCCTTTTTCTTTCATGCCAGCATCAGCTTAAAAAGATTTTTATTCAGATGGTCAGCTTATTCAATATTTCATATTTAGATAAGCATCCTAAAAGCAGAGGATTAAGGTGCTGTCATTTTTAACAAACCGGCTTGCGGACCATCTTGAATCACCCACAGTGAACCATCCTGTGCCTGAGCAACCCCACGAATCCGCTCTTTCATATCCAGACGCTGAACTTCTTTCACTGGGGTCTGGTTCGTATCCACAATCACAATCGCCTTGGAAGACAGACCGGTCGCAATCGCCTTATTTTTCCATTGCGGGAAGACATTAGCCGTATAAAATATTAAATCTGAAGGAGAAATTACCGGAGTCCAATCCAGTGCCGGGGCTTCAAATTCAGGTCGGGTACTGTGATCAGGAATGGACTTGCCATCATAATGATTGCCATTAGACACTAACGGATAACCATAATTTTTAGCTTTGACAATCTTGTTCAGTTCATCGCCGCCTTTCGGTCCCATTTCGATCACCCAAAGCTGCCCTTTCGGATCAAAAGCCATGCCTAGAGGATTACGATGTCCGAGACTCCAGACCTGCTGGGCAATTTTACCCTGAGTCATAAACGGATTATCGGCAGGGATTGAGCCATCATCATTCAGGCGAATAATTTTACCGGCATTAGATTGCATGTCCTGTGCAGGATCAAATTGCTGACGCTCTCCTGAACTGATCCATAACTTACCATCCGACCCGAATATAATCCGATGGGCATAATGTCCCTGGCCTGAAAATTTCGGAACTTGCGTCCAGATCCGTTCAATTTGTGTGAGTTGAGGAGTGGCTTGATTTAGGTCCAGTTTGCCACGAATCACCACTGCACCATATCCGCCTTGGCCTTGTTCGGCATAGCTCAGATATACCCACCGATTCTTTGCAAAATCTGGATGCAAGGCTACTTCACCTAAGCCACCCTGGCCTCCATATGCGACTTGAGGTATACCTTTAACTTCAATTTTTTTCTTGGTTTTTGGATCAAAGAGCTGCAATTTTCCTTTGCGCTCAGTAATCAATAGTCGGCCATCATTTAAAGTAGTAATCGCCCACGGCTCATTAAATTGAGCAACCTGTTCAGTCTTATATTTTTGCAAACTTGAAGAGACTGCATTCGATTTGGCAGCTGATGTAGATGCGTCTTGAGTACTTCTAGAAGATGGATTCTCTGCATGACAGGCAGTAAATGCTAAAGCACAACAACTGAGTAGAATTTTTATTTTAAATTGCGACAACATTATCTTCTCCATACTGATTTATTGTCCAAATTAACATCAAGATACAGAGTTTCTGGTCTAAATTCAGCATAGAAAAGTAAATAGATATATTTTAAAAATTATAAATAGAATTTCTCTTAATAAAGAATTAGTGTCTAAGCTTTCGACTAAATCCCGCGCATAAAAAAACACCCCCAACCGTTTGGTTGGGGGTGTTTTGGAATAATGAGCTGGCGATGACTTACTCTCACATGGGTAACCCCACACTACCATCAGCGCTAAGAGGTTTCACTTCTGAGTTCGGGAAGGGATCAGGTGGTTCACTCTTGCT
>NZ_JBBCWZ010000027.1:0-38972 GCF_037145695.1 Acinetobacter sp. USHLN143 | reverse complement strand
GAGGTACACCAACCAAGCGCTGGAATTCAGAATCTGAAAAACGATTTAATTTCTGATATTTCATGAAATCTATATTGAGGCAGTTTTTACTTTCGCAAGAGGTCTAATGATTTTTTTGCCCTCTGAAAATGAATGGAAAGCTCTACAAGGAATTGAATATTTATATTGCTCTGTAGTGGCTGATATTTTAGATGATAGAGACAATGCTAAGATTTTTTATAAAGATGGAATGGATTTTTTAGATTTTCATGCTAAAGAATTTGTAAGTGATAAATCTTCAATCAAACGTTCGATGATTTTAGAGAGAGTTGATCATATAGCATCGAAGTATTATTTTTTTGATCAAAAAGAGACTTTTAAAGGAGCACTTTTTGCGACTTTATTTAATAATATTGAAGATACATATGTATCAGTTGGACCTACTAGACACTTAGTAGCTTTAAAATTTAGGTCTTCGTATGAAAGACATTGTAAAAAATAAACCCGCTTTAAAGCGGGTTTATTTTTATCTCATATGAGAGATTACATATTTGGATAGTTCGGACCACCGCCACCTTCCGGTGTCACCCAGGTGATGTTCTGGGAAGGGTCCTTAATGTCACAGGTCTTGCAGTGCACACAGTTGGCTGCATTGATCTGGAAGCGTTTCGAACCGTCATTATTTTCCATGATTTCATAAACACCTGCCGGGCAGTAACGCTGTGCAGGCTCATCCCATTTCGGCAGGTTCACTTCCACCGGAATTGAAGCATCGGTGAGTTTCAGATGCGCTGGCTGGTTTTCTTCATGCACGGTATTCGATACAAACACTGAAGACAGACGGTCAAAGGTCAGCTTGCCATCCGGTTTTGGATAGTTTGGCTTGAAGCTTTCAGCTGCCTGGGTTTTTAGTGCAGCATGGTCTTGAACCAGATCGTGCAGGGTAAATGGCACTTTAAACACGTTCTGGTCGATAAAGTTAAAGGCACCCCCGATCCATTGACCGAACTTGTGCATTGCCGGGCCAAAGTTACGCGAGTTATACAGCTCTTCTTTCAGCCAGCTGTTGTTAAACTTGTCGGTATAAGCAGTCAGTTCTTTGACAAAGAAATCTTCGCCTTCCACTACACGCGCCACCGCCAGATCACCGCCTTTTTCTACACCAGCAGCAATCGCTTCAAACACCGCTTCACCGCAGAGCATGCCGGATTTCATCGCAGTATGTGAACCCTTGATCTTGGCAAAGTTCAGGAAGCCGGCATCATCACCAATCAAAGAACCACCCGGGAAGGTGAATTTTGGTAATGAGTTAAAACCACCTTTGGTCACAGCACGCGCACCATAAGAAATACGCTTACCACCTTCCAGATACTGCTTGATCAATGGATGGGTTTTCCAGCGCTGCATTTCCATGAAGGGATACATATGCGGGTTGGTGTAAGACAGATCTACGATCATGCCCAGAGTCACCTGGTTATTCTCAGCATGGTATAACCACCAGCCACCTGAAGAACCAGTTTCATTTAGTGGCCAGCCGGCACCGTGCATCACCAGACCCGGTTTATGCTTGGCAGGATCGATTTCCCAAAGCTCTTTAATGCCGATACCGTAGTGTTGCGGATCAGCGTCCTTGTCCAGGTTGAACTTCTGGATCAGACGTTTACCGAGGTGACCACGACAGCCTTCAGCAAAGATGGTGTATTTGGCATGCAGTTCATAACCCGGGGTAAAGTTATGCGTTGGTTCGCCATCTTTACCAATACCCATATCACCGGTTTGGATGCCTTTGACTGTACCATCGGCATGATACAGAATTTCAGACGCGGCAAAGCCCGGAAAGATCGACACTTCCAGTTCTTCCGCTTTCTGGCCTAACCAGCGCACCACATTGCCCAGTGAAATGACATAGTTGCCATCGTTATGCATGGTTTTAGGCACCATCCAGTGCGGTGCTTCCTGTGATTTTTCATCTGAAAGCAGGAAGAAGGTTTTATCTTCAGTCACCGGGACATTCAGCGGGGCACCCTGTTCTTTCCAGTCCGGGAACAGCTCGTTCATGGCACGTGGTTCAAGCACAGCACCAGACAGAATATGTGCACCGACTTCGGAGCCTTTTTCTACGACACAAACGGACAAATCGTTTAAGTTGTTTTCAATTGCAAGTTGACGGATTTTGATCGCAGCAGAAAGACCCGCAGGGCCTGCGCCTACGATGACGACGTCAAACTCCATCGATTCACGTTCGATGTGTTCCATGTAGGACTCCTCATATTACTATTCGGTGGCAACCATAATCATATGATTGGGTGCTGCCATAAGTGTTCTTGGTTCCTAGACACAAAAATGCTAGTGTCTTTGATAATCTGGGCTAGTATAGTTTTAAAGCCGGTTTTAGCCAATTGGCTGAAACATATTATTTTTCCGTCATTAAGGTCTTCTTTTATGGATAAGCCAGTACCCAGCACAAATCCGACGAAAAAAGTAACTTATCCCGATGATAAAAATTTAATGGATATCGCACAATACTTAAAAGATGCACAGGGCAGTCACAAAAGGTCAATACCCCCTTTGGAGCAATGGCAGCCAAAGCATTGTGGCACAATGGATCTCAAGGTTTTAGCCAACGGCGAATGGTGGCACGAAGGTCAATTGATCAAGCGTCAGCCGATGATTGACCTGTTTGCAACGGTGCTCTGGAAAGAAAACGATAAATTCTATCTAAAAACACCAGTAGAAATGATTGAAATCGAAGTTGAAGATGAACCTTTATTTGTCAATCAGGTCGATCAGGTTGAGATCAATGGAGTGACTTATCTGCAACTGGGCACAACCACGCAAGACCTGATTATTGTCGATGCTGAACATCCAATCTTTATGCGTGAATACAAAGGTGAGTTGCGGCCTTATGTGCATGTGCGTTTTGGGATTAATGCCCTGATTCAGCGTGCGGCATTTTTACATCTGGTCGAGATGGGAGAGCTTGATGAAAATCCGGCAGGCGAAACCGTTTTAAGTTTGAAAAGTGGTGATTTAGACTTGCATTTGAGCACCTGAGGTTTAAGCTTGATCGCTAGAAATTTCAAACAAGCTACCTGCAACGTTATGAGCGCTATTCAACCAATTTCCCAGTTATTAGACCCGATGCCCAATGCCACGGCAGATGCGCCTATTGGCATTTTTGACTCAGGCGTAGGCGGCTTGTCAGTCGCCCTGGAAATTGCCCGCCATTTGCCTAATGAACGCTTTGTCTATTATGCGGATACTGCGCATGTGCCTTATGGTCCGAGAGATGATCAGGAAATTCGTGCCTTGACGGCTCAGGCGATTGAATGGCTTTATCGTCAAGGTTGTAAAGTTGCGGTGGTGGCTTGTAATACCGCTTCCGCTTTTAGTCTGGATTATTTGCGTGACTATTATGGTGAAAACTTTCCGATTATCGGTTTAGTACCCGCACTTAAACCGGCCGTCCTGAATACCCAGTCGAAAACTGTGGCGGTATTGGCCACGCCTGCAACCTTCCGCGGCCAGCTGATTAAAGATGTCATTTCCCGTTTTGCCGAACCGGCTCAAGTCAAAGTCCTGCCTGTGACCAGTCTGGATCTGGTGCCTTTTGTTGAGGCTGGAGAGCAGATGAGTGCAGCCTGTTTGCAGACATTAAAAGAGATTTTACAACCAGTTGTAGATCAGGGCGCTGATTATTTAGTATTAGGATGTACACATTACCCCTTCCTAAAATCGTCAATTCAGTATATTTTTGGTCAAAAGCTGACATTAATTGACTCAGGATTCGCGGTTGCAAGACAAACGGCCCAAATTTTAATTAAAAATGGGTTATTATTTGAGCATGAGTCTAAAGAAAGCGTGAAAATTGAATTGGTGGTGAGTGGGCAGAATGCTGAACAGCTCCGACCGATTTTGCAGCACCTGATTCCGGCCGATTTAAAATGGCAGGTCAGTAATATGAGTGCAGTTTAAAACTCATTTTTATAATTTAAGAAGAAAGATATTTTGATTGTGGGGTGGCCATATTGGGTAAAGAAGCATGTGATGATGCATTTTTTACCCAAATGTACAGGAGAAGAGGATAGCCCATGCTGGATAAACGGTACCAAGTGTTCATCTCAACCTCTGGGGCAGAAATGCAACCGGAGCGTATCATTCTGTCTCAAACACTGGTAGGAATGGGGTTTTTCTCGTGGGGACTGGAACAGCGTACACCGCTGAATACTGCATTTGCACGCCGCCAGATTGATGACTGTGATTATGTCGTGATTCTGCTGGGAAGCCAGTATGGAGAGCAGTCGGTATCGGGTGTTGGCTATATGCATCTCGAATATATTTATGCAGTGACCAAGCAAAAACCGATTATTGTGTTTATGCATGATGATCCGGCATCACGTGAAAGTGCATTGCATGATGCCAAACCGGAATTACAGGAAAAATTTAAGGAATTCCGTCAACTGTTACAGCAGGAAGTCGATCAGGTCTTTACTTACCGTAGTCTGCGCGATCTGGAAATGGCGGTACGTTTTAACATGCCACAAATGCTGGAGCGCTATCCGGTGACCGGCTGGGTGCGTCCGCAAAATACCCAGGCGCTGCATGACGAGATTGACCAGCTGAAAGCTAAAGTCGCGCAATTGGAACGTGATGGCGGAACTGCAGAAGTTGATCCATTCCTGAGCTTGCCCAAAGTGGCGATGCATGAAGTTTTTTCTTTTGAATACCGGATGCATGCTTATCAGGATGGTAATTTTAAAGAAATCAAAGTTCAGAAAAAACTCACTTGGGCACAATTATTGGCATTGCTGGGTTCAACCTTTGTCAATCCCACACCTGAAGAGTTTTTCTCAAAGCGCATGAATGAATATCTGAATGAAACCGGTTTGCAGGATGCACGGGTGCAGATGCCGCGTGCGCATGCAGTTGCGCGTGCCCAGATGAATATTCGTGCCTTGCATAGTTTAAAAATTCAAATGCGCCAGAATGACTGGATTGTGCCATCCGGTCGTGATGACCGACAGCGCATGCTGTGGCAGATCACGCCAAAAGCGCAAAAGTTGCTGGACAGCAGCTTGCTGGATTTAGATCGCACTTTTCAATATAAGTCAGCGTATTAATCCATAGAGAGAATAAATAAAAAGCTGTTAAAGTACAGGGGTTGATATCCTGACGGACGAACTGAATGTATTCTCCTGCTAAAGCGAAAGTGACGATTATATTGGCAAACTTGGGCACACCAGATGAGCCTACGATTCCAGCGGTACGCCGTTTCCTCAAGCAGTTTTTATCTGACCAGCGTGTGATTGAAATTCCCAAACCGATCTGGCAAATCATTCTGCGCTTATTCATTTTGCCCTTCCGTCCAAAGCGGGTAGCACAGGCCTATGCGCAAGTATGGGGACAGGATTCGCCGATGCGTGAAATTCTGTTTGAGCAGGTCGCAGCAGTCAAGACGCATCTCACCCAGCTGTATCCGCAGTTTGAGCTGAATGTGGTACCCGCCATGACCTATGGCAATCCCAACATTCAGGATGTCTTGGCACAAGTCTCCGCGCAGCCACAGGAACACGTAATTCTATTTCCCCTGTTTCCCCAATATTCAGCCACGTCGACTGCACCTTTATACGATGCAGTGGCGAAATGGGTGGTTAAACAGCGCAATTTACCCGGTTTGACAGTGATCCGGGATTATTATCAACATCCTTTATTTATCCAGTCGTTGGCTCAAAGTGTACGTGATTATCAGGCAAGTCATGGTCAACCAGAGAAATTGTTGATGTCTTTCCACGGTATTCCACAGCCCTATGCTGATAAAGGTGATCCTTATGCCGACCGTTGCCGCATCACGGGCAAATTGGTGGCGGAAGCACTAGGTTTAAATGAAGATCAATATGCCATTAGCTTCCAGTCACGTTTTGGCAAGCAGGAATGGATCAAGCCCTATACAGATGTTTTGCTTGAAGATTGGGCGAAGCAGGGGGTGAAATCAATTCAAGTAATGAGTCCGGCATTTTCCGCGGACTGTCTGGAAACGCTTGAAGAGCTGGCAATCGAAAATGCCGAGACTTTTAAAGCACTCGGCGGTGAAAGCTATAGTTATATTCCGGCATTAAATAGCCGTGAAGATCATTTGCAATTGCTCAACAGTCTGCTACAAGCTAATCTGGATGCATTGACACAGATACTTACCCATTAACTTGCCCGAGGTTTTTCACCCCATGTTACAAGTCAAAATTGTTCCAGTTACTGCATTTCAGCAAAACTGTTCCATCGTTTGGGATGCGGACACCAAAGAAGCCATTTTGATTGATGCAGGGGGCGAACCTGAGAAACTGAAAACTGAAGTTGAAGCGCTGGGTTTAACAGTTAAAGCCTTGTGGTTGACCCATGGTCATCTGGACCATGCGGGTGCTGTGGGCGCGTTAAAAAAGGCTTGGGATGTGCCGGTAATCGGACCGCATAAGGAAGATGCATTCTGGCTTGACATGATTCAGGAAGTTTCTGCACGTTATGGTTTTCCGATTCCGGAAAAAGTCGAAGTGACCCAGTGGCTGGAAGGTGGTGAAGTTCTCACACTCGGCAATGAAGAATTTGAAGTGCGTTTTGCCCCAGGACATACGCCGGGTCACGTGATGTTCTATAACAAAAATTATGACTTGTTATGGACAGGTGATGTCTTGTTCAAAGGCTCAATTGGCCGCACCGATTTCCCGCGTGGCAATCATCAGCAGCTCATAGATTCAATTCAGCGTGAATGTTTCAGCCTGCCAGATGAAACTCGATTTATTTCAGGACATGGATCGATCAGCACCATTGGTTTTGAAAAGCAGCATAATCCTTTTGTTGCAGGTAAAGCGGGTTAAAAGCGTAAATAAAAGACCAACATAGTTTGGTCTTTTATTTTTATTCTGAAAAGGGATTATTGCGAAGTTGTCGCGTTTGCATGTGTATGAGCCAAGCGGCAAAAGCAAAAAGCACACCCAATACAATAAATAAACTATCTTGTTGGAAAATGCCGACTCCCAAAGAAAGAAGTGCGAGTAGACCGACCCCAATTAATATGACTCTTAAAATAATATAACCCATATTATTGCTCTAAAAATAATGTGAAAATTTAGAGTAGAACAATAATACTAAGGCTTTATGAAAGATGTTAATTCGTGTTGCTTTATCTAGGGTCTGTTGACATTTCAAGTATAGAATTTACCCGATAAAGGTAGCCAAATAAATATACAAGCTAATGCAACTGCCCCTTCATAGCTACACTTTAGCTTATCATATCGTGTTGCTATTCCTCTGAACTGCTTTAACCTACAAAATGCATTCTCAACTAAGTGTCTGATTTTATATAAATACCAATCCATATGATTATTATTTGACTGAGTATTTGATTTTCTTGGAATATTCGCTTTAGTTTTTTTCGCAGATATTTGTTCTCTTAATGATTCAGAGTCATATCCTTTGTCTGCACAACATACTTCCGTTTCACTCAAATCAAGTTTTTCAATCATTTTGGGAGCAATCTTGACATCATGTATCGTTCCATCGGAGATAATAATTTCGATTGGATTGCCATCTGCATCAACAGCTAAGTGTATTTTAGAACTATTTCCACCAATGCTTTTAGAGATATCCTGATCTTTTATTCCAGCAGAATGTTGGTGTGCCCGAACATGACTACCATCAATAAAAACCCATTCCATATCTGCATTTGAAGAAATTAATTTAAATATTTTCATTAACTTATGATTTTTACACCAACGACTATATTTTTTAAAGATTGAATTATACGAACCAAATTCTTTAGGCAAATCACGCCATGGGCAGCCTGTTCTTATTCTATAAAGTATTGCTTCGACAAAATTTCTCAAATTAGATTTGAAATAGATATCAAAATTTCGGAAAATAGAAAGTAACTTAGACCAGTGTTGGTCATTCAGCATTGTACGGGGCATAGCGAGAAGTAAATTTGGTTTGGCGATTAAATTTTACTTTCTCGCTATTTTTTTGAACAGAAAATGTCAACACACCCTAAGTAATTTTATAAAATTCATATGATTTATTTACTTAATTTCGACAAGATTCTGCTTTCAGACAGAATTTTCGACAGGGAAGACATTTTATTCTTCGCTGTTGTCGGCTTGTGGTGCATCCTGAGTAGGCAAACTATATTCCTCATTGGCCCAAGCGCCTAGATCAATCATTTTGCAACGTTCTGAGCAAAAAGGACGGAATTCATTATCTTCCCATGTGGTCAGCTTGCCACAGCGCGGACAGTTTAAAGTGGTAGGCATGGGACGACTCCAAAGAAAAATAAAGGTTCGATTAGGCAAATATAGCCGCACTTGTTAGACTTATGCGGTTTTTATTAGTTTGATCTGATTATGCCGATTCGTCAATTTCAAGCACAGCGTATGCATGCGCCCCGTGATTTTCAAAGCATCAGTCCTGAACCGGTCTGCGTCGAAGTGGGAGCGGGTAAAGGTAAACATGCCTTGTTATTCAGCAAGAACAATCCCGATACTCAACTGATTGCAATTGAACGTACCCGTGAAAAATTTCTGGCGATGCAAAAACAGCATGCTGTTGAGGGTCAAACTAATTTACAAACCGTTCATGCCGATGCTTTACCGTGGATCGTACATGCACTGTATCCGCAGCAGGTAGAACAATTCTTTATTTTATATCCAAATCCTGAACCGCATAATCCGGCACAGCGCTGGGTCAATATGCCATTTTTTGAGTTTCTGCTTTCACGCCTGAAAACCGGGGGAACGATTACTTTGGCCAGTAATATTCCTGCCTATATCGAAGAAGCAGAAATACAGGTGCGAGAGCTCTGGAAGCTGCCTTTTGTCAAAGAAGTGATTGCTGCAGATTCGGCGCGCACCCATTTTGAAATTAAATATCTGGAACGCGGCGAATTATGCCAGCAACTAATCATCAGCAAGCCTGAAAGTTATGTGACACGTTTTGATGATTTCCAGCCTTTGCAAGGGCAGAATGCCACCGTCTCGGACTAAGCAGATGAGCAAACGCATTGCTATTGTGGGCGCAGGCCCCGCAGGCTTAATGGCAGCAGAAGTGCTCAGTCAGTTTGATTATGAGCTGCATGTCTATGAGCAAAAACCGTCTGCTGCGCGAAAATTCCTGATGGCAGGCAAGACCGGCCTGAATATTTCCCATGCCGAGCCTGTGCCAGAGTTTGTACAACGTTATGATCAGGTGGAGTGGTTGTCCCCTTGGATCAAACAGTGGGATGCGGTCTGGATTCAAGACTGGATGAAACAGCTCGGTATTGAACCTTATATCGGTTCATCTGGCCGGGTATTTCCCACAGAGATGAAAGCCGCGCCCTTGCTGCGTGCCTGGCTCAAGCGTTTGGCCAGTCATGGTATCCAGTTTCATTACCGACATAAAGTCAGCCAGTTGCAGCAGCAACAGCTTGAGCTGCATGATCTGAAAAATAATGAACATCGCACTGAACATTTTGATGTCATTATTCTGGCTTGTGGGGCAGTGTCCTGGTCAGAGTTGGGTAGTGATGGGGCATGGCAAGCCTGGCTGAAAACGGATGAAATTGAGCCATTTCAGGCCAGTAATGCCGGAGTGGAATATCCCTGGTCTCGGTTTATGCAGCCAGTCTTTGGTCAACCGTTAAAGCGTGTCGAGGCATGGGTTGGGCAAGGTGAAAAGACCATCGGCGATATCGTGATCAGTCATTATGGTCTGGAAAGTGGTCTGATCTATAAGCAGGGTCGTGGCTTACGCGAGCAACTAAAACAGGGGAAGCCTATGCAGCTGCATCTGGACCTATTCCCAAATCAAAGCATCGAACAGCTTGCGCAAAAATTACAGCCAAGTAAGAAGCAGTCTTTAACTAATGTCTGGCGTAAAGCCGGATTGGACGGTGCTAAGGCGGCTTTAGTACGGGAATTGCTAGACAAAGCAGTATGGCAAGATGCTACTGCATTAGCCAAAAAAATTAAACATTTGACCCTTCCACTCAGCGGCTTCCGCCCGATTGAAGAGGCGATTAGCTGTGCGGGTGGCGTCAAGCGTGAAGTGTTGTCAGAACAGCTACAATTGAAATCTAACCCACATGTATTTCTTTGCGGAGAAATGCTGGACTGGGATGCACCGACCGGCGGTTATCTACTGACAGCCTGTTTTGCCACAGGGCGTGCAGCGGGTGAAGGTGTGCATCAGTTTCTGACAGCAGATTAAGTCATTTTATAGCTAGGATGATCTAGTATTTATACTGAATGCAGACTCAACAGATCCGGCCTTGTTCATTGACGCTGTTTTAAAGCTGCCAGTTCAGCTTAGATTATTTTTGTATTTTATCTAAGCTGTGTGCCAATCTAGCATCCTAGACTATTCCTTCACTTGCCGGGAAGCGGGTTCTTTCTTGGCGAGATCCGGATATTGCGAACGCCAGCGTTCCAGTTGTTCTTGGGCGTGTAGATATTTCCCTAGACCTTTGACATTCTCACTGGCTTCATTCACGGGTGTAGCTTGAGTCTTGGGAGTATTGAGTAATTTGTCCTGATGTTCCCAGTATTGATACATTAAGCCCTGAATATAACGGCCCTGTTCGGTTTTCAGTTCTAAAGCCTTCAACATATTCAATGCTGACTGGACATGATCACGCTGACGTTGCTGGACAAATTCTTCTGTCATATTTTCATCATCGCGCATGCTGTTTAATTCTTTTTCCAAGTCGCTGCTCATTTCCTGAAAGCGCTGTTCATAATCCGTCAATCCAGCAATATCATGCGGATCATCAGCAGTTTTAGGGAAGTCTTTCAGTGGCTCGGTTTTCAGTTCCTGCATGACTTGATCTGAAGCCGTATTATCTGTTGTCGCTTCAGTCGGAGTTTCGGTCGTTTTCTGGTCACATGCCATCAGCAGCATGGCCGCAGCGAACAACAGCGTTCGTGTCATTCCTGGTATTTTATGCATGATCGCCTCCTGTTTTTAATTACTTTTCTTGAACACATAGATATGGGTGACATAAGGAAAATCGATCATTTCCTCTGCGCTTTTGGCTGTATATTGCTGGATGATCTGTTCAAATTGTTGTTTTAACTGTGCCTGCTGCTGTTCAGGCATGGCTGCAATAAAACTAGTCGAGAGCAGCCGCTTGGATACCACCTGCTCGACACTGCCATGCTGTTGCTGGGTCATTGTGGTTTCTGCATAGGGCTGAAATAGCGTTTGCGGTGCAAAGACCTCGCGCCAGGTGCCGCTATGATAGCGCGGCGTATCGCCTTCCAAGGGGGCAATACAATCGGCCAAGGCCTGAACCCAGTCGATCCGAGTATCGCGCTGATTCCAAATTAACACCAGATAACCCTGCGGTTTGAGTACCCGATCTAATTCTTGTAAGGTAGCAGAATCGGCAAACCAGTGAAATGACTGTGCACAAAATACCGCATTCAGGCTATGATCAGGCAGGGGAAGTTGATGGCTAACGCCTTCAAGAGTATGAATGTCCGGATGCGCCTGTTGTAATTGAGCCAGCATTTCCGGGACAGGATCAATCGCGATAATGTGCTTACTGAGCGGGCGTAAATAGGGGATAAACTTGCCGGTGCCGCTGCCCAAATCCAAAAGATGCGCATCTGCAGGCAAAGCCAGCGTTTCACTCAGCCACTGGCTGATTTCTGCCGGATAATCGGGACGCACTTGCTGATAGAGCTCAGCCGACGCACTAAAACCCCGTTTTGCTGCAGGATGTAATGATTGTGTCATATTTTGCGCTTTTTAATCTTTTTGATCGATATAAAATAGCATATTCACTTTTTTGACAGCGTTCATTGACTGAATTGTTGTGGAAGGGTTCGATTTACCAGCATGGGAAAGTTATGGACAAGCAGATTGTTTTTGAAGATGAACATATACGCGCGATTTTTATGCCGGGATCTTCTTCAGAACTGATTTTTTCATTTGGCGATTTGATTACCCGTGCCAAGGGCCTCAACATCAATGCAGAAAAGTCACTGGCGAAATTCGAGTTTAATGTGCTTGGTATTATGCCCAAGCATAAATCCTGGTTTCCGCAAGGTTCCATGTGGAACATGTTGCAAGCCATCGCAGATCTGATTGCGCCGTTTCAGCAGCGTATTGCGTATGGCGGTTCGATGGGTGGCTATGCCGCGATCAAATATTCCCGTGCCTTGGGCGTGCAACGGGTGGTGGCGATGGTGCCGCAATATTCGATTGATCCGGAAGATGTACATGATGCCCGCTATAACATGTTCTATCAGCCAGAGCTGAATGCCAATATGCGGGTTGCGGCCGAAGATATCGACAACGCCTGTGAATATATTATTGTGTATGATCCCTACTGTGCCGAAGATCGTGCCCATTATCTGAAATTAGAGACACTAATCCCACATCATCATGTGCTGCATTTGCCTTTTACCGGCCATGATGCGATCGCAGTTTTGGCCAGTTCCGAATTGCTCTATGACTTTTTGGTACATGACTATGAGCCGAGTTATTTCTACCAGAAAATGCGTCGGGTCAAGAAAAACAGCAAGTTCTATTATCGTAAGGTGATTGAAAATGTCTTGCCACGACACCGCATGGCTTTGGGGCACATTCTGAAAAATAACGATCTGCAACTGGATAACCAGTTTTTTGATGCCAGCCAGAAACAGGTGATTTTGCGGGAACTGTTACGCAATAAACAGGTTGATCAGCATGACCTGCTCAAACTGGGCATTCATGTGAATTTGCCGCAGGAAAATCGTCAGTTGCTGTTGGACCAGTATGGGCATGGTCTGGTATTTAATGTCATCAGCCATAAAATCGAAAGTTATGCAGAAGGCGCAATTGCCCTGAACCATAAATTCCTGATTCCGATTTATGCCAAAGGTAATGGTTTATTGAGCATTAACCTGAATGATGAACGTTATCTGGTGGTGATGAACGACCGGCATATCATGAAACTGATCAAGGAACAGGATGAGCTCAGTCTGGGTATGCACCCGATTTTAATGAAGCGTTATAGCGATTTTTATATGTTTAGCTATAAGCAGCTGAATCTGAGTACCAATGAGTATGGTGCTGCTGCTTTTATCAACGATAGTGACAAAAATACGCAGTTTGTGACGCACAGCGAGATAGATTAAATAAAATTTTTATGAAAAACAATTACTTGACTTGTGATGAGCTTGGCATAATATAGAGATAAGCGGTATAAATAATAAACCAATTATATCGTTCCCGATGGTTGAAACGAAGAAGGGGATCTCTATGATGCAAGCGACTCGGATGATGCAAGTATGTTTTATCTTCGGTTTGATTCTACCTAATCTGGCACATGCAGAAACTGCGCATCCTGCAGTGATCATGGTCAGTGCGTCCATCATCTTTATGATTATTCTGTCCGTGTATGTGGTGTATCGTATCCGCAAGTCACTACGTAATCATATGGATAAACCGCTGGATTAATTGCATCAGGCTGGAAACGGGTTGAAAAGACTCAATGACTTGTTTTAAATGACAGACATAAATTGTCAAACAGGATTGAGGGAACAGCCATGAAAGCCGTTTATTTAGACTATGCTTCTTTAGACCAGCAGGATTTAGACTTTCAGGCACTGCATGCCGCATTTGATCCACTGGTTTTGTATCCGGCGACCTCGGCTGCCGAGATTGCATCCCGTGTAGCTGATGTCGATGTTATCATTACGAATAAGGTGATGATCGATGCAGCTACGATTCAGCAATGCCCTCAACTCAAACTCATTTTAATCTCTGCAACCGGCACCAATAATGTCGACCTTGAGGCGGCCAAAGCGCAAGGGATCGTCGTGTGTAACTGTCAGGCTTATGGCACTTCGGCAGTCGCGCAGCATACCATCATGTTGATGCTGAATCTGGCAACTTCATTCCTGTCTTACCAACGTGCGTTACAACAAGGCGAATGGCAAAAAGCCAGTCAGTTCTGTTTGCTGGATGCGCCAATTGTCGAGCTGGCCGGAAAAACATTGGGCATTGTGGGTTATGGCGAACTGGGCCATGCGGTGGCGAAACTGGCCGAAGCCTTTGGCATGAAAGTGCTTATTGCCGCGCTGCCAAATCGTCCGGCGGATGCATCTCGTGCGCCATTTGCCGAGCTACTTCCTCAAGTCGATTTTTTAACTTTGCATTGTCCACTCACTGAAGATACCCACCATTTAATCAGTCATACTGAGCTGGATGCAATGAAAAGCAGCGCATTTTTAATTAACTGTGCGCGTGGCGGAATTGTCGATGAAGCGGCATTGGCTGAGGCTCTGCGTGCAGGCAAGATTGCCGGTGCAGCGACAGATGTTCTAACGGTAGAACCACCGAAACAGGGCAATGTGCTGCTCGACTCTACGATTCCCAACCTGATTGTGACACCGCATAATGCTTGGGGCAGTGTCGATGCAAGACAACGGATTGTGGATCAAATGGTCGAAAATGTAGCAGCATTTAAACAGGGTCAGCCGATTCGACAGGTCAATTCATAGATCGCGTCGATACAAGGTAATAGTTTTATTTTCTAAAAATTAAAAAAGCCCATCACGGGCTTTTTTTATAAATCGGTTACCGCATAACTGGTAGCTGATCCTGACTGGGGTTGAGTCTGTGGTGTATTTGGGTTTTGCGTCGCACTCGACTGGCTTAAAGGCTGCTGCACGATAGGTGCCTGTTGTGAATTTCCACGCCAGACTTCTTTGGTCTGCTGGATTTTCTGACCGGTTTGTTGGGCTGCCTGAGTTGCACCCTGATCTACTTTTTGCAGTGTATCTGAGGTTGCAGACTTGGTATTACTCCAGGCTCGGTCTACCCCTGGCTTGATTTTGGCAATGCCTTTTTCCGTTGCTTCACCGACTTTCTCGGCGGTATTAATCACGCCTTCCTGTGCTTTATAAGCAAAGACATGCAGCAGGTTCGGATTTTCACCATAGGGTTTAACCGGTTTAGCAGACTGAGTCGTGGTTTGTGCGAATGCTGGAACAGAAAGCATTAAAGCTGTCGTTAAAATAATTGGGGTTTTGATATTCATTATGGATCGACCTCGAATTCGTCTAAGTGCGGTCTGAGTTTGTTTTTCAGTGTAACGGATAATGGGTCAAAAACAATGAATATCCTGTGAAGAGTGCAGGGCTTTCAGGTGGATCTGTGCCGGAATATTGTAATTTTAAAGAAAGGCAGTAGATATCAGGCGAACTGTTGGATTGATTTTTAGCAAAATAAAAGCCCTGTTCTTAGACTAGACACAGGGCGATTTTTTAGTCACATTGTGTCAACGCATCTTTGGCGAAATGTTCGCGTAAGCTGACAAAGTTCTTTTGTACGCCTGCATCGTGCAGGTCAAATTTTTGTGCAGTGCTAGTACCGTCGCGCTGGAAAGTGGCTGAGCCGGCATCCATCAGGGTCATACCTTTAAATGACCATTGTTCAATGACACGGTTATTGCCGATATCGCCGGTAAATTCAATCACGCATTTGTCCAGGAATTTGGTCAGTTTTGCCTTGTTATTGGTCGTGGCTGGAACAACTTCAAGGTTTTGGACTTCCTGTAAGACGCCAACCTGAAGCTGTGGGATTTTGGGTGCAGATGTACAAGCTGTAACTGCGATACTCGCAAGACCCGTCAAAATAAGAGCTTTAAATTTCATATGATTCTTTCTTGTTGAGTGTTGTTAGGTTGAGTATAGGAAATATAAAATGAAATGCCTATAGCAACCTGTATAAGAATAGGATTCACTTGAAAGTAAAGAATTAATAAAAAGATTTGTAGGAAATTAAGGGGTAGATTAAGATAGAGATGCTCTTTAGCTTTAGGACTTAACAGTCTAGTCGGGTGTTTAGCCAGACTCTAATTTATTGACCACATTTGGAGAACAAAAGTTTAAATTGTTCGCTCATTTGCTATGCGCTCATTCGCAAACAATTGAAACTTTTGCTCTGAAGTAAAGAGTACTTAGCTCAGGGACTAATCTCCCTGAGCTTCTTAATTAGGGTAAGTTATGTCACGAATGGATATTGCGGGTCACTTAACCACACATTACTCAAAAACTCCTCAAGAGCTGTTTGTTTACCTGGTTGATGCTCCCAAAAAGTACAAGGTTTATGAAATACCAAAAAGAACTTCAGGTACAAGAACTATAGCCCAACCGACTCCAGAATTAAAAAAATATCAAAGTTTTGTGGTGTCTATTCTTAAAGAATATTTGCCAATTCATAACTGTTGTATGGCATACACTGATGGAAGAAATATAAAACAAAATGCGCAAATCCATTCCAGAAATTCTTTTTTCTTGAAAATGGATTTGATGGACTTTTTTAACTCAATTATACCTAAGTTACTTTGGGAGGCATTTGAGCGTGAAGGAGTTCAACTTGATTGGCTAGATAAAGAGTTTTTAGAAAAAATTTTGTTTTGGAAGAGGAGTAAATATTCAAAAAAACTTATTTTGAGTATTGGTGCTCCAAGTTCACCTTTCATATCGAATTTTTTAATGTATTCATTTGATAAGGTTTTAGATGAGTATTGTGAGAATAACGGAATTACTTATACACGTTATGCAGATGACCTGACTTTTTCTACGAAAGAAAAGGATGTTTTATTTCTCATACCAGATATTGTTCGTGAGACATTAGTCAAATTTTATGGTCAAAAAATAAAAATTAATCATTTTAAAACAGCCTTTTCATCTAAAAAGTATAATCGTCATGTAACAGGAATTACTATTACGAACAGTGATGAGATTTCTATAGGGAGAGCTAAAAAGCGTTATATTAAGCATTTAGTTCACAAGTTTGTTGAAGAGAGAATATCTCTTGATGATTTAAACTACTTAAGAGGTTATCTTGGGTTTATAAAATATGTTGAACCTAAATTTTTAATATCCCTCGAGAAAAAATATACTCAGAACGTAATTGAAAAAATTCGAATTGGAAATTGATATGAGTACACGTCATTTATTAAGTAATGCACAGAATGGAAATTTGGAAGCTGCAGTTCAAGTTTTTTTAAATTATCGAGATGGTGCTCAAAACTTTGAAAAAAGTGAAGAGCAGGCACAGATAGCTTTTGAAAACGTTATTAAAATTCTTGAAAAGAACTTTTATATAAATGAAATACATATATCAAATTTTAAAAAAATACATGAGTTGAAGTTAGATTTACATAAAAATCTGACGGTTTTTATAGGTAAGAATGGTACGGGGAAAACAAGCTTATTAAGAGCAATACAGAAAAATTTATCATGGTTCTCTGCCTTTATCTTAAAAGAAAATACCAATGGTGAGCGAATTGTAGATTCAGAAATCAATAACTTAGCTAAGGATAAAGGTGATTCAGCTTGTTTAAAATGCAGTTTTAAGATTGGTGCAGAAAATAGGATTGATGGACAATTAATACGTGAACCTAAAGGAACTACGACTGATCTAAAAACGGAGGTAACAGAATATCGTAAATTTGGAAAAAATATTCGTGAACTACTAGCTTTTCAGAATATGAATTTACCATTGTTAGTGTTCTACGATATAGAGCGTTTTAAACGTAATGATTTTAAAAAATTGTCTAATCAAGAAAATTTATTTTTTCAGTTAGATGGTTATGAAAAATCATCTAACTCAAGAGTCAGTTTTGAAATTTTTATTGAATGGCTAATCAAAATATTAAAAATATCAAATAAAAACTTCGATTTAGTAGAGCGAGATAGGATTTCTTCGCAAATAGATATTCTATTGAACGCTGGTGCAAACAAGGAAGATAGTCCCTTAAATGGATTGTATAAAGATCTTTTATCTTCGTTGAATTCATTTCCTAATGATGCAGTTAAATCCAAATCAAAAAAAATCGTTGAGGATTTAGAAGATTTATTTAGAAGCATTTATCCAGAATTGTTAAACATCGAGCTTATTAATGATGATGATGGTGAAGACAAGATTGCTATCAATTTAGGTAATGAAATCATTTATTTTCATCAATTCTCTGATGGTCAAAGAGTATTATTTGGTTTAATTGGGGATATTGCGAGACGATTAATCTTACTTAATCCTAATATGGATTCACCTTTTGATGGTACAGGAATCATTTTAATTGATGAAATAGAGTTGCATTTGCATCCTAAATGGCAACAAAAGATTATTTTGCTTTTACAAAAAAAATTTAAGAACATTCAATTTGTCATTACAACACATAGCCCACATGTTTTATCAACAGTAGATAAGAGTTCTATTTATATTATTAGTACAAACCAAAAAATTGAACACCCAATTTTCCAAACTAAAGGTGTTACGAGCTCTGATATCCTTGAGCGTATTATGGAAACTTATTCTGAACCAGAAATTTATGAAACTAAAAAAATAAAAGAATATTTAAGTTTAATTAAAAATAATAGTTACAAAACTGAAAATGGTGAGGAAATTTATTCTGAGTTAATCAACCACTTTGGTGTGGATCATCCAATTATTGATGATATTAAAACTCAAATAAAAATTAGTGAGCTAAGAAGTAAGTTTAGAAAAGGTGATTAAGTTGAAAAAATTAGAAAGATCTCCTGAACCAAATTGCTTTAGACGCTTAAGAAAAAGTAGTCCAAATATTTGGTGTATTACTCCTGAAGATAAAGCTGATATTTGGAGTAAGTTAAATGTAATGCAGAATGATTTTTGCGCATATTGTGAAAGTAAATTTGTAGACTTGGCTTGTCATATTGAACATTTAATTCCACAGCATATTTTAAAGGATATCCGAAATAGAAGCATCTATGAATGGGATAATATTTACGGATCTTGTGATAACGTAGAACATTGTGGTAGATATAAAGATCATAAAATCACTGATTATGATTTCAATAATCTAATTAGAGCTGATACTGAAAATGCATCGGATTATCTTGATTTTTTACCAGATGGTCATGTCATTCCTAAAGATAATCTTGAAGATGCATCCTTGATTAAGGCTATTGAAACAATAAGAGTACTTAACCTAGATTGTCCTCGCTTAGTAAATTTACGTTACCAAAAAATCGGTGCATCTCAAATGCTATTTTTGGAATTAGAGGAATTGAGAGAGTGTATTGATTTTCAAAATCAGGATGAGATAGATTTATTTAATCAAGAATTTATTCAATTTGAGCAGAATATTACTGATAATGAATATTCTGTTTCTGTTAGGCAGAATACAATTGGATAAAACCCGCTCTAAAGCGGGTTTTTTTATTGGTCACAACTTAGTGCTGTAACACCGAAATATCAGCAACTTTCGTAAACAAGTCACGAAGCCGAGCAAGCATACGTAGACGGTTTGCTTTTAGGTCAGCATCATCTGCCATCACCATTACGCCGTCAAAGAATGCATCTACTGGCGCACGAAGTGCAGCAAGTGCAGACAATGCAGCAGTGTAGTCTTTTGCCGCAAATAATGGCTCAACTACAGGCGTAATTTTAGCAAGTTCAGCGAACAATGCTTTTTCAGCATCTTCAACCAAGTTTGCTTCAACTACAGAACCTTCAGGTGCAGCTTCTTTTGCAAGAATGTTGGCAACACGCTTGTTTGCAGCAGCAAGAGCCGCAGCTTCAGGCAATGCACGGAAGTGATTTACCGCATTTACACGCTTGTCAAAATCAAGCGGTGATTTTGGCGACAACGCTTGAACCGCTTGAATCACATCAACAGCAACGCCTTGGTCTTCGTATTTCGCACGGTAACGACCTTCTAAGAATGCAACAGCATCTGCCAAAGTCTTGTCGTGATCTTTCAATACATCGCCATAAGCAGCAAGTGCAAGTTTGATCAAATCTTCAATTGAAACATCAAGCTCGTTTTCAGTCACAAGACGCAAAATACCAATTGCAGAACGACGTAGTGCAAATGGGTCTTTAGAACCTGTAGGCGCTTGACCAATACCGAAAATACCTGTGAGCGTATCTAAACGATCCGCAAGAGCAATGGTTGTACCAGTTTTGGTTTTCGGTAAAACGTCACCTGCGAATTTAGGTAAGTATTGCTCACCTAAAGACTCAGCCACTTCCGCATTTTCACCTTCAAGACGTGCGTAGTAAGTCCCTGCAATCCCTTGAAGTTCAGGGAATTCACCCACAAGCTCAGAGGTTAAATCGCATTTTGCAAGAAGTGCCGCTTTTTCAGCATCTTCCGCTTTTGCACCTGTAATAGGCGCAAGCGCAACAGCCAATTTTGCAATACGTTCAGACTTGTTCCAAAGCGTACCAAGCTCTGCTTGGAACACCATGTTCGCAAGTTTTTCTTTACGAGACGCAAGCGGTTGCTTTTGATCTTGCAAGAAGAAGAATTCAGCATCAGACAAACGTGGGCGAACCACTTTTTCGTTACCTTCAATAATTTGTGTCGGGTCTTTCGACTCAATGTTTGACACAGTAATGAAGTACGGTTGAAGTTTATTGTCGCTATTCACCAAACAGAAGTATTTTTGGTTGTCCTGCATCGTCGTAATTAATGCTTCTTGAGGAACAGCAAGGAAGCGTTCTTCAAAGCTTGCACGTAGCGCAACAGGCCATTCAACCAATGCAGTCACTTCGTCACGAAGATCACTTGGTACAATTGCGATGGCATTCACTTCATCCGCCAATGCTTTCACTTGTTGGTCGATGATCGCTTGACGCTCTTCAAAAGAAGCCACAACATGCGCTGCTTTTAACTTCGCAAGGTATTCGTCAGCATGCGCTAAAGTGATCGCTTCAGGCGCGTGGAAACGGTGACCATACGTCACGTTACCCGCTTTATGATCTTGAATGGTTGCATCAATCACATCGTTATCTTTTAACAACACCACCCATTTTACGGGACGTACGAATTCAGTACGGCTTGCCGCAGAACGCATACGTTTTGCAATTGGAAGATTGTCCAAAGCATTTTGTAAAATTTGTGGTAGTAAAACGTCAAGGCTTTGACCTTTCACGTCTTTCAAGAAGCATACTTTTTCAACTTTACCCGCTTGGAAAGTCGAAACTTGGTCAACTGTGATGCCTTGACCACGCATAAAGCCTTCAAGGGCTTTAGTCGGGTTGCCTTCAGCATCAAATGCAGCTTGCTTCGCAGGGCCATCAAAACGTTTTTGTGTATCTGCTTGCGCAGCATCAACGTTGACGATTTTAAGTGCAAGACGACGTGGTGCTGCATAGGCTGCGATTGAATCGAAAGCAAGACCAGCATCTTTTAAGCCTTTTACGGTTTCTGCATGTAAGGCATCACGTAATTTTTTCAGGCTTTTTGGTGGAAGTTCTTCACAACCCAATTCGAACAAAACGGTATGTTTAGACATTATTTGCTCTCCTTGTTTGCTTCTTTCGCTTCTGCTTCAACTTGCGCTTTTAATTGTGCCAACACTTCATCACGTAATGCAGGTTCAGCCATTGGGAAACCAAGTTCCGCACGTGCAGCCACATAACTTTGTGCAATTGAACGTGCCAAGGTACGTACACGTAAAATATAACGTTGACGTTCAGTCACAGAAATCGCGCCACGCGCATCCAATAAGTTGAAGCTGTGTGATGCTTTCACGACTTGCTCATATGCAGGAAGTGGAAGTTTCGCTTCAATTAAGCGCGTTGCCTCAGCTTCGTAAAAATCGAACAATTCAAACATTTTTTCAACGTTGGCATATTCGAAGTTATAGGTCGATTGTTCCACTTCATTTTGATGGAATACATCACCATACGTTACCGTACCGAACTGACCTTTGGTCCAAACCAGATCGTAAACCGAATCTACACCTTGCAGATACATCGCAAGACGTTCAAGACCGTAAGTGATTTCACCAGTCACTGGGTAGCATTCAACACCACCGACTTGCTGGAAGTAGGTGAACTGAGTCACTTCCATACCGTTTAACCAAACTTCCCAACCTAAGCCCCAAGCACCCAGTGTTGGAGATTCCCAGTTGTCTTCTACGAAACGAATGTCGTGTACCAGTGGGTCAATACCAATCGCTTTTAATGAATCAAGATAAAGCTGCTGGATGTTGTCCGGGTTTGGCTTAAGCACCACCTGGAATTGGTAATAATGTTGCAAACGGTTCGGGTTTTCACCATAACGGCCATCTTTCGGACGGCGTGACGGTTGAACGTAAGCGGCATTCCAGGTTTCAGGACCCAGCGCACGAAGGAAAGTCGCAGTGTGGAATGTCCCTGCACCCATTTCCATATCATAAGGTTGCAAAATGACGCAGCCTTGCTCCGCCCAGTAAGTTTGTAAGGCAAGAATTAAGCCTTGGAAGGTATCAATATGCGATATGGCGCGACTCATGGTCATCCACTTAAAATTAGAGAAAAATTGTGCTCAATTATAAGGACTTTGCAGGGGAGTGGCAAAGGGTTAATGTGGGGATACTTTTCTGAAAAAAATAAAACAGGCTTAAAGGATACGCGGTATTTAGAGTCTTACTGCATTTTTAGCTTGGCTGGTCGATACAGGCTGATCTGAAAATCAGGAATAAATCTGATATATGGCATGCTGTTAACTGGAGAGTCATAAAGTTCAACGGATCTCATACGATTGCGATCCTCAAATTAGTTTAATATTCACGCAATATAATAATGCTTAAAAATAAGGAACTTCATGACCACTTACCAAATTCAATGCCATTTAAAATACAAGGTCGTGCAACCGACAGAATTTATTTTTATGCTTCAGGCGGCACATCATTCCGATCAGAAGATTCTTGAAGAACAACTCAGCTTTAATCTGCCCGTAGCATGGCATGAATTTCAGGATGCCCAGCATCAAAATCGACATGTTCGGCTACAGGTCGAACCCTGTGAAACTTTTGAGCTGAATTATACGGCGACAGTAGTCCGTCATCCGAGCCTCTCTCTGGAACTTCAGCAGGGTCTAAAAGAAGTGGCCATTCCTGAGCTGCCCGATGAAGTATTGCCTTATTTGCTGGCCAGCCGTTACTGCAATTCGGATTTATTGCTGGAAATGGCGAAACGCTCATTTGGCTGGATGACACCGGGCTATACGCGGGTCAAAGCCATTGAACAGTGGATTTATAACAATATTTTTTATGTATCTGGCAGTTCCGACCAATTTACCACTGCCACAGATGTACTGGTGCATCGTGCAGGCGTATGTCGTGACTTTGCCCATTTGGGCATTGCGCTGTGCCGTGCTTTGGGAATTCCGGCACGCATGGTGGTCGGTTATGTGGAAATTGAAAAGTTTTTACCCGATTTTCATGCTATTTTTGAAGCGTATTTAGACGGTGGCTGGGTGCAGTTTGATCCGACCCGTTTGGCTCCGGTCGAAAATCTCATTCGGATCGGTACTGGAGTCGATGCCGGAGATGTGGCATTTTCAACCTATTATGGTGAGGTCGAACTGTTAAAAATCCAGCCACTGATTCAACCTGAAATGAGCCATTAAGCTGTTTTAAAAAAATTTGAACAACGATTTAAGCAGAAGGTTAGAAAGGATTTTTCCATACAAATGACTACCGGTAATAAAGTGATCATTCTATAAAAAGCCGAATGAATGTTTTAATCTGAGTGAAATATTGTTTTAAAAAGCCTGCATTCGCGAATGATGAAAAGATGTAAAACACAGATGCCTTTCATCGGGCTTGGTTCTATAATGCCCAAAATCTACAAACAATAAGATCAGGCGCACTGTGTTTCATTCCCATCTCGACTGGCTCAATACCTTAAAACCAAATTTCAAAGTCCTTCCACTCAAAGACCGTTTGCTCTGCGGAGTTGGAGCACTATTGGGTTTGGTGGTTTCGTCTTTGTTGAGTTTATGGATTCTGGGGGATTTTGAAGCCTGGTATATTGCCCCGATGGGCGCATCCTCGGTATTGCTGTTTGCAGTGCCTGCCAGTCCTCTGGCACAGCCCTGGAATATTCTGGTCGGCAATACCATTGCTGCGGTGATTGGCGTGAGCTGTGCCTTGTTAATTGCCAGTCCGACCGAAGCCTTTAGTGTCGCCGTGGCCTTGGCGATTGTCCTGATGATGACCACAGATTCCCTGCATCCACCGAGTGGCGCCGTGGCCATTACCGCAGTGCTGGGTGGCCAGCCGGTGCATGAACTGGGTTATGCCTTTGTATTTTATCCGGTGCTGCTCAATTCAATTCTGCTCATGGTGATTGCGATTGTCTTTAACCGGATGATTGGCAAGGATTATCCACAGCAAGCCCAGTTAAATACCCGTTCCAAGGATCCGACGCCGACCCAGAAAGTCACCATTCAACCTCAGGATATTCAGGAAGTGCTGGATCAGCGCACCGAGCTGCTGGACATCAGTGAATATGACCTGCAAAAAATCATTATGGAGGCACAAAACCGCGCCAATGCGCGTGCAGTGCATGAATTTAGCTGCCAGGATATTATGACCAAGGATGTGGCAACCCTGCATGAAAATGATGATATTCAGCACGCACTGGACAAGTTCAAACAGATGAACCTGATGAGCCTGCCCGTCGTTAATGCCGATGAACAACTGGTCGGTACACTGGCAATGTATCAGGTGGTGGAATGGTTCAAGCGCGCTGCCGATGTGCGCAGTAGCTGGGAACATCAGGTCAAACATATCATGACCCGTAAGGTGATCACAGTGCAGCCTTTACAACCCATTCAGGATCTGGTGCCATATTTTGTCGAGCGTTCCTTCAACTATATTCCGGTGGTGAGCGAGCAGAAATTGGTGGGAATTATCAGCCGGGCAGACATGATTGCCGCACTCAATCAGGAGCTGAATCATTTTAAAATGAAAGCTTAAAACCGGATTAAAACAGAAGTTAACAGGCAGGGCGTGATCAACTCTGGTCAGCTTGCCAGCTGAGAAAACTGTAAAATAGTGCCATCGGCAGGGAAAAACACAGCAGAAACAAAAAATGGGAACTAAAATTTTCACTTGGAGGATGCGAGATATAAGCCAGAATCAGGGTTCCCAGTACGCAGCTCATTAAAATCGTGATGATATTAAACAGCTGATAATGGCATAGCAGCAGGTGAGTCACTAATAGAAAAGGAAAGACCATCACCCAGTAAGTCAGGCAGACAAAAAAGCTAATAAAAAGCGCTGCAAACAGACTCTTGAAAATGGAGAAAACCCCATAACTGACTTCATGAAATAGCGCATAAGGGAATAAAATTACAGCGATGATCAAAGGTGCAAGCGCGAGGTTAAATGTCATTTTCCAGGGAGAATTCTGGATCGGTCGGGATATGAACTGAAATATCTTATCCATAAATGATTTAACGCTTCTATGATTTTTAGACTATATGAAATTTATACTTTTTTATTTTTAGAGCATACACTTTTTACGATCAGCGACAGCTTAAAAATACGTTAAGTGAATGCTAAAAATATATTTAAGCAGATTTTTTTATATCAACCGCAGGATGCAGTTGATCTTGAATCAATCTGAAAGATAAACAGAGAGGCTAAAGCTCAGTCATCATAAAAGATAGGCAAAAAAAGCCACGATAACTTGGGGAAATTACCGTGGCATCAAAATTTCATCCCATTTAACCGGGGTGAAAGAGGAAGCTCTGCGATGAAACTGGTTAAGAACGCTTGTTAAAAATGACTGTACAGCTTAATAGCGTTTATCCTGATTCACTGTACGCACAGGATTTTGATAGCCCTGAGGTTGATGAACGCTGTCATGATCAATTCTGTACTGTTTTTTCGGCATGATTAACCACAACACCAGATAAACCAAAATACCCGGGAAGGCGGCACTCATGATTGAAATCACCACAAAAATTAGACGTAATAAATTTGCGTTCCAACCAAAACGTTCAGCAATACCACCCATCACACCTGCAATCATGTTTGAGCGGTTAGAGCGATATAAACCAACATTGGCCATTAAAATCTCCTGATTAAAAATAGGTGTGAATCCTAAAACTAGATCCATACTTAAAGAAATGGAGTTTGCTTAAGCTTTTTAAAGTGCTGATTAAAAATAAAATCGTTAAGTAATGTTAATAAAGATTAAAACCAGATCTAAGAGCTACTAACATAGTGAAAATTCTATTGAACTCTTGTGTAAAGTTCAGCAGCTTTGCTGTGTGCTTTTTGCTCGCCATTTTTCCTATTTAGGTTTATTAAAAATGAAATTGGATGTATCCCGTTGTACATTAAGCAGTTTTTTTAAATGTAGCCTGGTGTTGGGGAGTATGGTGATTTTGCAGGCTTGTGATCAGCAGCAAGTCAAACCTGAACAGGAAAGTCAGGCGACCTCAGAAGAAGGTGTTAAAATTTCCGCTGCCAATACAAAGGCCGATGTAGTGACCGTCAGTGCCAAATCCTTAACTCAGGTCGCAGGGCAGGCGACTCTTCCGGCAGAAGCTGATTTAAACCCGGCAACTGTACCAGAGGATGCCAAGGCGTTTATAGGCCGCTATCATACTGAAATCGACTGTGATGGCCGCTTTGCGCCTTGTACTGAAGGCAAGGCAGAATTTATTTTGACTTTACTACCGGACGGTACGGTGCATCGCAGCATTTTACAGTATGGCAAAGTATTTATTGATAATACCAAAAACAGCACGGCTCACAATATCACCTACCGTAAAGACCGCTGGTTTATCAATCCGGAACGTACCGATGTGGTGGTGAATCTCAAAGAAGGGGCGAGCTTTTACTATAAGATTAAAGATTCAAATCACTTGGTCATGAATCTGGAAAAAATCTATAGTGAAAAGGAAAGAACCAACCGGGAACTATTTGATCGCGGCTATCCGGCACCTTCAAAAGCCTATGAACTGGTCAAAGACACATCCTTTCATATTCAAAAATAATGCCCGATAAAAATCGGCTGATCTGGTCGAAAGCTTAATTCAAATACGATTTAGATTAGACAATAAAGGCGAGTGGTGGGGACGCGTGAGCATAAAATCTAGGCGCAGAAATACACGACCAAAACATCGCAATTTAATTAAAATATCATGAGGGAAATCAGAGAAACATTCTAAGGGAAGAATGGTGGGTCGTCCGCGATTCGAACGCGGGACCAACGGATTAAAAGTCCGCTGCTCTACCAGCTGAGCTAACGACCCTGAGGAATAAAAATGATAATGACCATTTTTATGACGCAAGAGTGTGGTGTACTTTTACGTGATCCTTTCGGAAGATGGTGGGTCGTCCGCGATTCGAACGCGGGACCAACGGATTAAAAGTCCGCTGCTCTACCAGCTGAGCTAACGACCCATCAAGGAATATCAAATAAGTGGTGGGTCGTCCGCGATTCGAACGCGGGACCAACGGATTAAAAGTCCGCTGCTCTACCAGCTGAGCTAACGACCCTGAACCATCATTCAAACCAGGTTTGAATGTGCAGTGCAAGTCAAGCTAAATAGCTTAAAGCACCACTTTGTTTGATGGAGCGTATTGTAGCAAGATCTCATTTCAGCGCAAGCAAAAAATAACAAAGTTGCCCATGTTTGATTATAAATACAACAATTATGCTTTATCTAAACAAAAAATAGGCAACTTCAGTACTTAGAAGCGATATTGATAGGCCTGAATATTGGCAAAAATCTCTGCGGTGAGCTCGAAATATGCCGTTGCACCTGGCAATAACACCAGCAGGCGTTCATCGGTTTTACTCGGATCAAATGCTTGCTCTTTCAATTTATTTTTCTGATATTTAAAGGTGCCTGTGGTTTCAACTTGCTGTTGTACGCGTAAAAATACTGGTACTGCATAAGCTGGTAAGCATTTTTTAAAGCAAGCGGCCATGGCTGCTAAATCTGCATCATCCAATTTTACATCGGGTTGCAGGGTAATCGCGGCCATACCGGCACGACCATTGGTATTGGGAATTTCTACGCCATACACCACCGCTTCAACGATTTTGTCATACTCGGTCAGCATGTTTTCCACTTCAGTTGTAGAAACATTTTCCCCTTTCCAGCGGAAAGTATCACCCAGACGATCGACAAACTGCGCATGACGGAAGCCGATATTACGCATCAGATCCCCGGTATTGAAGTAAGCATCACCTTTGGTAAATACATTCTGCATGATGACTGACTTGTTTTTTTCGAGGTCGGTATAGCCATCAAAAGGTGAACGACGGGTGATTTTACCAATCAGTAAACCAGTCTCGCCCTTTTTCACCCGTTTACAACGGCCTTTAAGGTCTCGTACCGGCTCATTTTTATCTTTATCAAAGGCAATAATGGCATACGGTGTGGGTGAGAAACCGACGGTATTGTCAAAATTGAAAATATTGCTAAAACCGACATTGCCTTCACTGGAGGCATATAGTTCCAGCACTTCCTGAATGCCAAAACGGAATTTAAATTTATCCCAGATATTTGGGCGCATCCCATTTCCAATCATCTTGGTCACGCGGTGGCCTTTTTCCAGTTCAGATGAGGGAGCATCCATCAGATAGCGGCACAGCTCACCGACATAACCAATCGCAGAGGCATCAAATTTTTGTACATCCTTCCAGAAAGAGGAGGTCGAAAATTTACGCCGAATCGCCAGGGTGCTGCTACCTGCAATGACACCGCACCAGCACACCACCATGCCTGTGGCATGATAAAGCGGCAGGGTACAGTACATCACATCATCTTGATTGAGGTTTAGCACATGCCCATAGGTGCCATAAGCGAGCGTCCAGCGGCCATTGGTAAAGATCACCGCTTTAGGTAGGCCCGTCGTGCCCGAGGTGTAAATATAGAACAGCCCGTCTTTGCCCTGCACCGAATGGGTGGTTGATGGATTGACTTTGGGAGCAAGATCGGTTTTTTCAGCCAGGTTGATAAAGCCTTCAGGCGCCTGACCCGGATCGGCTTGAGTATTTTGATCCGCAAACCAGTGTAAGCGGTCACTGCTAATATTCAGGTCATTACGAATCTCGTTAACTGCATGACGGCACTCTTCGCCGACAATCAGGGCAATCGGTTTGACCAGGTTGATACTATGCGTCAGCACCTTGCCGACTTGAGAGGTATTCACTAAAGCGGTCGTCACACCCAGTTTGGCCAGACCAATTACACTGGCAATCAGTTCAGGACGGTTCTCGACCATCACGGCAACGACATCACCTTTCTTGGCACCCAAGGATAGATAGAAATGGGCAATCTGGTTGGCCCAGGCATTGAGAGCAGCATAGCTATAGCTTTGCTCTTCAAAACGCAAGGCAATGCCTTCCGGGTTACGCTTGGTGGCTTTTTCAAAAGCCAGACCCAGGCCGGCCGGTGTGTTCGGAGTACGTAAATATGCCTGTCTTAGACCAGTGAGCAAATTGGGCACTTTGGTCAAGAAAGCCGGGATTTTGGCAGCGACATCTGCAATCCCAATCAGATCGTGTGGTTTCATTTGGGTCATGAGAATCCTATTTATTTTTCGTATCCGATACGTTCAATTTATATACAGTAGACGAGCTAGCCATCTTTTAGCGTTAAAACACTAGTGCAATCAACCTATTCTGACTAAATCTAGCAAAAAAAACCTAGTCACCGAAATGACTAGGTTTTTTTATATGACTGCAATTGAGCAAATTATGATTCAGTTGCAGTATTGGCTTTTTTCGGTGGACGACCACGTGGACGACGTGGACGAGCAGCCTGTTTCTCCGCTTTTTCAGCTTCGCTGGCTTCAGTGTCTTCTGTTGTTACTTCGGCCTGATCTTGGGCTTCTGTAACAGGAGCTTGTGATTCAGCATTTGCTTCAACTGGCGCAGCATCTTCAGGTTGAGCTTCAGTCACTGGAGTCTCTTCTGCAGGAGCTGCATCTACTGGTGCCGTCGTTTCAGTGGCTTGTTCAGCTGGCTGAGCATTTACGGTTTCTTCAATAGCTACTTCAGTGGCTACTGGAGTTTCAGTTGCTGCTGCTTCAGCTGACTCTGCTTGCGCTTCTGCTGCTACAGGTGCTTCTGGCGCAGTTTCAACTGCCGGAGCTGTTTCTACTTTAGCCTGTTGCTTGGCTTGTTGTAGGGCCTGTTCTGCAGCCTGTTTAGCTAGACGGCGACGCTCACGTGGATCGTTTGCGACACGTTTGTCCGACACCGGTTTTGGTGGAGTCAGGTCCAGAACTGGAGCAGGCTCTGCTTCAACCTTGGCTACGGTTACTTGAACATCACGGGTAACCGGTTTTTTCTCTGCGGCAGGCGATGCTGCAGCCACCAGACTCGCGTTGTACTCTTTTGTGAACTTCTCTAGAGCACGGTTGAAGGTTGGCAATAAACCAAACTGTTCAATCAGTACGGAGCAGTCTTCACCATAAACATGGCGAATCAGGCTACCAATGGTGAACTGACCCAATGTTGGTACTTGTGACGGAGTCAACTTCTGAACTGTGGCCTGTTGAGGCTGGCCTTCACGCTGCTGACGGCGACGCTGACGCGGATCGTTGCTGGCACGTGGTTTTTCAGCACTTGATTCTTCAGTTGGCACAACTTCTTCAACAGGGGCTGTCAGTGCAGCTTCCACTACATTTTCAGCCGCGGCTTCTTCAACTGGCGCATCTGCCAGTGCAGTAACTTCAACCGCTGGCGTTGCAACTGCAGCATTGTCATTCAATGCCACGATTTCGCTTTTTGCCTGGTCAATATTCACGACCATAGCGGTTGGCATCACGACTTGACGTGGTGCATCAACCAATTCAACACGAAGCTGCTTGTCGTTGACTGCTGGAGCTTCAACGACTGCAGGTGCTGCTTGTTGAGCCTGCTCATTCAGCACGCTTGGATCGCGGTGGCGATTTGGACGTTCCTGACGTGGCTGGTTACGGCGGTCACGACGTGGCATTGCCTGTTGTGGCTGTTGTTCATTGTTTTGAACATCATTTTGCTGAGATGGCTCGTTGTGATGCTGACGGCGAGAATTACGCTTGTTTTCACGTGCTTCATGACGTTGCTCTTGACGAGATACCTGAACCACTTCTTCATGCACCTGATGTTGCTGAGGAGCGGAAGCTTCAGACTGAACCTGCTCACGCGGTTCTTTGTGCTTCGGATTACGTGGTTTTTTGTTGTTATGACGCGGTGCTCTTTCATCACGTTCAGCCGGTTTTTCAGCATCACGTTCCTGTTTTTGCGCTACAGTCGATGGTGCCAGGTAAGCATTGCTGCTTGCCGGAGCAGCAGGTTGAGATACTTGCTGTGGAGCAGGTTGTGCCACCGGTGCAGACAATTGACCGAACTGACCACGGCTCACCGCACCGCCATTGATCATTTGTTCAATTGCTGCAGCTGCATTGTTGGCAGTACGCGATTGATCAACAGTCGCAGCCTGTTTTTGAACAAAGAGGTTTTCTAACCAGGCACATGGGCTAGATGCAGGAGCAGCAACTTGTGCTTGGGCAGGAGCTTGTTGCGCAACAGGTACTTGCTGTGCATTTTGGTTTTGCTGGTTACGGCGTTTATTGTTTCTGCCGTTGTTTTGCTGTTGAGCAGGCGCTGGTGCAGCAGCATGCGTATGTTGTTCTTCTTCTAAATGCCATTCAGATGACTCATAGCCCAACTCTTTTTCACTTGAACGAGTTGCTTCAGTACGTTCATAGCTGGTTGGTGCAAAGCCTTCGGCATTATAAGTGATTTCATAATGCGGTGTTTCCAGATGCGGATGCGGCAGCACAGTGACACGTACATTTGAAGTCTGTTCTAAATAGACCAAGGTGTGACGTTTTTCATTCAATAAGAAGGCAGCAATTTCGACTGGAACTTCGACTTGAACTTCACCATGACGTTCACGTAACGCGATCTCTTCCACTTTACGCATAATCGAAAGTGATAAAGAACGAAGATCACGAACCATGCCGGTACCATGGCAGCGTGGGCAAACGTAGCCAGTCGCTTCTTCAAGAGAAGGACGCAGACGTTGACGGCTCATTTCCATCAAACCAAAACGTGACAATTGACCGAACTGGATACGGGCACGGTCACTTTGCGTCGCTTCACGCAGCTTCGCTTCCACCATACGCTGGTTGCGGTCTTTAGTCATGTCGATGAAGTCGATCACCACCAGACCACCGATATCACGTAAACGTAATTGACGCGCGATTTCTTCTGCCGCTTCAATATTGGTATTTAACGCGGTGTCTTCAACGTCGCTACCGCGAGTCGATTTTGCTGAGTTAATGTCAATTGACACTAAAGCTTCAGTTTGGTCGATCACGATCGAACCGCCAGAAGGCAATTTTACTTCACGTTCATAAGCGGTTTGAATTTGACTTTCAATCGCGAAATGCGCGAATAAAGGTTCATTTAAGGTATAAGTTTTCAGTTTTTCTAACTGACGTGGCATTACCGCTTTTACGAAGTTATAGGCTTCGTTATAGGCTTGTTCTGAGTCAATCAGGATTTCAGCAACATCATCACGCAGGTAGTCACGAATGGCACGTGTTACCACGCCCGCTTCCTGATGTACCAACATTGGCGATGGACCTGAACTTGCCGTGCTCTGGATTTGTGCCCAAAGGTCGAGCAAGTGTTGAAGGTCTAATTGAAGTTCTTCTTGTGAACGACCGATCCCGGCAGTACGCACAATCACACTCATACCACGTGGCACGTTCAGTGTTGCCAGCATTTCTTTCAGTTCTTCACGCACTGAACCAGAAATCTGACGGCTGATACCACCACCTTTCGGGTTGTTTGGCATCAAGACCAAATAACGGCCAGCAAGTGAGATAAAAGTAGACAAGGCAGCGCCTTTATTACCACGCTCTTCTTTTTCCACCTGAACCAGAAGCTCGGTGCCTTCAGTGATCAGTTCACGGATATTCGAAGTTTGGCGAGGATCGGCTTTGTAATATGAATTTGCGATTTCACGCATTGACAGGAAGCCTTGGCGACCTGCACCGTATTCAACGAATACAGCTTCTAAAGAAGGCTCAACGCGAGTCACGTGACCTTTATAGATATTGGATTTTTTTTGTTCACGGGTACGATTTTCTAAATCAAAATCGTAAAGACGCTGACCAGTGACAAGTGCAACGCGAATTTCTTCGGCATGTGTTGCATTAATCAACATACGTTTCATGGGTGTAACACCTTATAGTGATACACAGCAAAAAATCGCTATACACGTAGCGAACATCACACATCACGGATCAATGGCTCAAATCTGCAATGAATTTCATTGTGGTTTGAGTCTTTTATGACCGAGCTCTATTTAATATAGATGGGCTTCGGTTTTTGATTCACGTATTGATGATGGCAATACGGCTTCAATCTTTAAACGGATTAAAGTCACCTGAACGCTTCACTGGCGGACGAGCGGTGCATTGGATGTGTGTAACTTTCACTGTCACATTGCTCGAAGATCATCCCTTCTTTATAGAAAGTGTCTTGATACGGAATTGTCGTCGTATCTTTACAAACTGTGCAGATCCAATGCATCAACGCTGTAGCCTGAAGTCGTCTTCAGGTTGCGACTAATCTGATGTGTATCAGTTTACGTTTAAAAACCAACAAAGTTGGCGACATATTTTTTAAGACAAACTGATTTATGTACCTGAGGTACAATTAAACGCAACAGTTTGCTTTGTTTGCCGATATAATAAGCCTTCGGCGTGGCATAATTCTTTGGGGACCTTCCCGTATCATGTGAGTCTTTAATTGAACAATCAAGTTCAGAAAAATCTGAAATGATTCAACTTTTACTCACAAACGATGGTTTCCGTGCGCTGACTATATCAAACCTTGCATCATCTGCCTATGGGCTAAGCTTATGTTTCTTGTGTAAAGCATAACCTAAGTGATCAGTTTTTAATCAATTTTAGTATTTTTTGGGTCATAGTAACTGTATGAATTCTACGCAACAATGGCAAAACGTCACTTGGTTTGAAGTGGATGAACATCAAGATGGACAACGCATCGATAATTTCTTGTTTAGTCGTCTGAAAGGTGTGCCAAAAAGCCGTATCTATCGTCTGATTCGTGAAGGCCAGGTTCGCGTTAATAAAAAACGCATTAAAGCAGAAACCAAACTTGCAATCGGTGACCAGATTCGCGTTGCGCCGATTCGCTATGAACAAAAAGATGAATCTGCAGCACCGGTTTCCGACAAAGTGGCACAAGGCTTATTGGCCCGTGTGATTTATGAAGATGAAGGTCTGATGGTCGTGAATAAGCCATCCGGGATTGCCGTGCATGGCGGTAGCGGTGTGGCCTATGGTCTGATTGAAGGCTTACGTGCAGCAACCGGTAAAAAGTATCTGGAATTGATTCACCGGATTGACCGTGATACTTCCGGTCTGGTGATGATTTCCAAAAAGCGTAGCGTGTTGAAAACATTACAAGATATGTTGCGTGAACATAAAATCAAAAAAACCTATGCCGCTGTGGTAAAAGGGCAGGTCAGTCTGGATAAACAGCTGATTGATGCACCTTTACATCGTTACGAGCTGGCCAATGGTGAACGTCGCGTCTGCGTGTCACCGAAAGAAGGCAAAGAGTCTAAAACCCAGTGGAACGTGCAAGAGCGTTTTATGCATGCCACGCTGGTGTATGCATCTCCGCTTTCTGGTCGTACCCATCAGATTCGTGTACACGGGTTGAGTATTGGTCATCCGCTTGTAGGCGATGAAAAGTATGGTCATGAAACAGAATATCGTGGGCCAAAACCACGCCGTTTGTGTTTACATGCAATGCGTCTGGACATTCCGGGCTATCCAGCAATTGAAGCACCATTGCCGGAAGATATGCAGAGTCTGGTGGCGCAGTTAAGAGCGCAGAAAGCGGATAAACCGGCTGCTCAGTAAGGACTTATTTTTTTCTTTTAATAAATTCAATCCACCCTCATCCTCGTTTGAAAAAGGAGGGAATTCCCCTCTTTCTTAAAGAGGGGCTAGGGAGAGGTGTTAAAGCTACTTAACCCTGAATCAAATCTAGGAAATCTTTATGAACACACCTGCAAAATTGGTCATTTTTGATTGGGATGGCACTTTATTTGATTCAGTTGGTCAAATCGTGGCGAGTTTGCAGTTTGCCGCACAGCAATTTCAGCAGCCTTTAACGAATGCAGATGCCAAAAGCATTATTGGCCTAGGTTTGCCTGAAGTCGCGCAGCGTTTATTCCCGGCAGTACCAGAATTACATACGGATATTTTGCAGGCTTATTCCGACCATTATGTTGCCAACTCGTCAGGAGATTCCTGGTTTGAAGGCGTAGCGCACATGCTCGCAGATTTACAGCAGCAAGGCGTAAAGCTGGCTGTTGCTACAGGTAAAAGTCGTAAAGGTCTGGATCGTGTATTGAAACAGACGAACAGTGAGGAGCTGTTTGTGACTACGCGCGCAGCCAGCGAAACCCATTCTAAACCTCATCCATTAATGTTAGAAGAAATTCTGGCGGAAACCGGTGTGCAGGCTGAACATGCCATCATGGTCGGTGATACGTCTTATGATCTGGAAATGGCGCAAAATATTGCCATGCCAAGTGTTGGCGTAAGTTATGGCGTACATGCGCCTGAACTTTTGGCTCAATTTAATCCAGTCTGTATCGTGGATGATGTGGCTGCTTTGCATAGTGCATTGTTGGCTAAAGTCCAATGGAAACCAGCAGTTTAATCCAGTATCTTGGTTGCAGTGCAAGGAATGTATTTCCCCGGTTTAAATTGGCTGGGGAATGCGGCAGATTTAAGCGCTGGTTCTTATCTTTTAGTCTAAAGTCGTAATTGTACTGATTTTATTCGGTCATATTACGGCAGTTATTTTGCTAAATAGAGATGTGTTTTAAATAATAAGATTTTGTTTTATTTCGTTTTTTATAAATTATTCTTATAGATAATAGCTATAGCAAAAAATAAAATAACTATTGGCACAAACGCCGGATTTTTCCCATCCTAAAACTGTTTATTCCTATGCTCGCTCTGAGAAAGGCAGTCCATGCGGATGATCAGCCTGATCATGTCCCTATTTTCTGTCCCTCTTAGATCCCGGCATAAGCCTAATTTTTGCAGTTTAAGGAAACATTGATGTCGAATTCTGCTGTTGTTGAATCAGTTGCACAAGCACTTCGTAGCGCTGAATTATCACAAACTGCGATTGCACCGATTCGCCCGGAACTTGGCGGTGAAAGTGCTGACGTAGATATCGCCTATGCCGTTCAGGAAGTGAATACCGAGCGTGCTTTGTCTGAAGGTCGCCGTCTGGTGGGTCGTAAAATCGGTTTGACGTCTAAAGTCGTTCAAGCGCAACTGGGTGTAGATCAGCCGGATTTCGGTATGTTATTTGCCGATATGGCTTATGGCGATGGTGAAGCAATTCCAGCCGGCCTTCTGATTCAGCCGAAAGTTGAAGCAGAAATCGCATTGGTGATTAACCAGGATTTAACCAAAGAAAAACACACGTATGCAGACATTATCAGCGCAACTGATTATGCACTGCCTGCAATTGAAGTGGTCGATAGCCGTATCGAAAACTGGAAAATTAGCCTGATTGATACTGTGGCGGATAACGCATCTTCTGCTGCATTTGTCTTGGGTTCTCAGCCGGTTAAGTTAGAAAAACTTGATCTTGTGAACTGCAAGATGGTGATGACGCGCGGTGAGGAAGTCGTTTCTCAAGGCGTGGGTAAAGCATGTCTTGCAAACCCATTGAATGCTGCTGTTTGGCTTGCAGATGAAATGGTGCGTCGTGGCCGTCCGCTTTTAAAAGGCGACATCATCTTGACGGGTGCTTTAGGTCCAATGGTTGTGGCGCAACCAGGTGATGAATTCAAGGTTGAAATTGAAGGCTTCGGTTCAGTAACCGCTGCATTCGCTGCTGAATAATCAAGATTCCAAGAGAGTACATTCATGAAAAAGATTAAATGTGCAATGATCGGTCCAGGGAATATTGGTACTGATTTGCTTTATAAATTACAACGTAGCGAATGGTTAGAGCCTGTTTGGATGGTGGGGATTGACCCGACTTCTGAAGGTTTGGCGCGTGCTGCGAAAATGGGTTTAAAAACCACAGCTGAAGGTGTCGATGGTCTGCTTCCTCATGTGATTGCTGATGACATCAAAATTGCATTCGATGCAACTTCTGCCTATGTCCATGCTGAAAACAGCCGCAAGCTGAATGAACTTGGCGTGTTGATGATCGACTTAACGCCTGCTGCGATTGGTCCATTTTGTGTACCACCAGTCAACCTTGAAGCATTGCTACAAGCGGGCGAAGTACCAAACGTGAACATGGTGACATGTGGCGGTCAGGCAACGATTCCGATGGTGGCTGCGGTTTCTCGCGTTCAACCTGTTGAATACGGCGAAATCATTGCAACTGTATCGACTAAGTCGGTTGGTCCGGGAACGCGTAAAAACATTGATGAATTCACACGTACCACTGCGGGTGCAATCGAGAAAGTCGGCGGCGCGAAACAAGGTAAAGCGATCATTATCATTAATCCGGCTGAGCCACCTTTAATGATGCGTGACACAGTACATTGCTTGGTTGAAGGTGAGCCGGATCAGGCAGCGATTACTGAATCTGTACATGCCATGATCAAGGAAGTTCAAAAATACGTACCAGGTTACAAGCTGGTAAATGGTCCGGTATTTGATGGCAACCGCGTATCAATTTACTTGGAAGTTGAAGGTCTGGGTGACTTCCTGCCGAAATACGCAGGCAACCTGGATATTATGACTGCAGCAGCTGCACGTACTGCAGAAATGTTCGCAGAACACGTGTTCAACACCGCTGAAGCTTAAAGGAATACCAAAATGTCTAAGATTATTGTTCATGATATGACTTTACGTGATGGTATGCACCCGCAGCGCCATCAAACGACTGTTGAGCAAATGATTGCAATTTCAACAGCACTTGATGATGCCGGCGTACCTTTAATTGAAGTAACGCACGGTGACGGCCTTGGCGGTTCATCAGTGAACTACGGTTTTGCTGCTGCAACGGATGAAGAATATTTATCCGCTGTTGTGCCACGTATGAAAAATGCAAAAATTTCTGCATTGCTTTTACCTGGTATCGGTACGGTTGACCATTTGAAAATGGCACATGAAATTGGTGTCTCTACCATTCGTGTGGCGACGCATTGTACTGAAGCGGATTGTTCTGAGCAGCACATCACCGCTGCACGTAAACTAGAAATGGACACCGTCGGTTTCTTAATGTTGGCGCATATGGCATCTCCTGAAAAATTGCTTGAAGAAGCAAACAAGATGGTGTCTTACGGTGCAAACTGTATCTATGTGACAGATTCAGCAGGTTATATGCTTCCTCAAGACGTTATTGATCGCGTAGGTCACTTACGTCAACACTTGGACCCAAGCATTGAGCTTGGTTTCCACGGTCACCACAACTTAGGTATGGGTGTATCGAATACTGTTGCTGCGGTTCAGGCAGGTGCAGTACGTGTTGACTTGGCATCTGCAGGTTTGGGTGCTGGCGCAGGTAATACGCCACTTGAACTGTTTATCGCTGTGGCAAACCGTATGGGTATGGACACTGGCGTTGACTTGTTCAAAGTACAAGATGTTGCTGAAGATCTAGTGATTCCAATGATGCACAACCCAATTCGTGCAGACCGTGATGCGGCTACTTTAGGTTATGCGGGTGTTTACTCTTCATTCCTGTTGTTTGCTAAACGCGCTGAAGCGAAATATGGCGTATCTGCACGTGAAATCCTGATGGAACTGGGTCGCCGTGGTACGGTAGGTGGTCAGGAAGACATGATTGAAGACCTGGCATTAACCATGTCTAAAGCGCGCGAGTTACAAGCTTAATTTTTAATGCATTCGTATTAAAATAAGGCTAATAAAAAAGCATCCGATTTGGATGCTTTTTTATTATTAAGTAGATTTAATAATATATTAAAACTCTGATCTCAGATATTTTAGTTATAGTGCTAAGTTGACAAAAATAACTAATGATGCGAAAAGGTTTTTTTAGTTAACAGATGTTCACACATGCCTAGAATTGTTTCTGTCCCACTTAGTTTAGAACAGCGAGAACGACTCATTTTTCTGGTCAAGCATGCAAAACATTGGCGTGAAAGGCAACGTGCCCAAACTATTCTCTGGCTTTCCGAAGGTAAAAGT
>NZ_JBBCWZ010000026.1:0-40930 GCF_037145695.1 Acinetobacter sp. USHLN143 | reverse complement strand
GCTCGAGGTACACCAACCAAGCGCTGGAATTCAGAATCTGAAAAACGATTTAATTTCTGATATTTCATGAAATCTATATTGAGGCAGTTTTTACTTTCGCAAGAGGTCTAATGATCTAAATAAGGGAGATTTTGCTAGGGATTTCAAGATGTTTAGCGATATTTTTTATTTTTAATTACCTTGAAGCTCTACCTGATATTCAAGAATTACAGATTTTATAGTTGTCATGATGCTGTCTATTATTCCCTACTCACATCACATGCATGTACATAGTTCAAGAACCTAACCATAATAACGACATCCCAATATCCGGCATATATATCCTCATGCTGAATACTGGGAATCATCTCATTTATGCACTCAGTTGTTCATCACGTTTGAACACCAGTTCTCCCTTAAGTGAACTGTCTGCATCGAAATAATAGCCATCGCTATTAAAAGCTTTCAACTCTTCGACACAATCAATTTTATTTTCAATCATAAAACGCGCCATGAGACCGCGTGCTTTTTTGGCATAGAAACTAATCACTTTATATTTGCCATTTTTCTGATCCAGAAATACCGGCTTGATAATGTCTGCCTGAATTTTGCACTCGTTGACTGATTTGTAATATTCATCAGAGGCGATATTCACCAGGATTTCAGAATTTGCTGCTGCTAGATCCTGATTAATCAGATCAGTAATGTGATGTGCCCAGAAGTCATATAGGTTATGCCCGCGGGAATTGGCCAATTTGGTTCCCATTTCCAGACGGTACGGCATCATCAAATCCAAGGGACGTAAGAGTCCATATAATCCAGACAACATGCGTAAACGGTCTTGTGCATAGTGCAGATCTTCATGTTTTAAACTATAGGCATCCAGACCTGTATAGACATCGCCTTTAAATGCAAAAATCGCCTGACGGGCATTGGCTAAATTAAAATTCGGTTGCCAGTCATTAAAACGTGCGGTATTTAAAGTGGCAATTTTTTCACTAACACTCATTAAGCTGGAAATTTCTGTTGCAGAAAGTGTGCGACAAACGTTGATCAAGTCCTGTGAATGTTCTAATAATCTCGCTTGAGTAAATTGGTCAGTCGGTAATGGAGTATCGTAATCGAGAGTTTTGGCTGGAGAAATTAAAGCGAGCATGGCAACCTGGTCAAAAAATGATTAATCAAACTATATCAGTCTGCTTATTTTAATTCCAATTCATGTTTTTATTCACCATAATCGTTAAAATGCACGATTCTCCTGTTAATCATCGGTTTTTATATGCCCGAGCAAATTTTTCTTCAAGGGCCTGCGGGTCAGATTGAAGTTTTTGTGGATTATCCTCAGGGTGAAGTGAAAGGATTCGCGGTAGTTTGTCACCCCCATCCATTGCAAGGCGGTACACCACAACATAAGGTTCCGGTTTTACTGGCACAAATGTATCTGGAACGTGGCTGTATTGTGTATCGTCCAAGTTTCCGTGGTTCTGGTCAAAGTGAAGGTATACACGACGAGGGCTTCGGTGAGACGGATGATGTATTAGAAGTCATTCGGTTCGCTCGCAACCAGCATATTGCCCTGCCTTTTTATGCAGGCGGTTTTAGTTTTGGTGCGCATGTCATGGCAAAAAGCTATGCAGCCTTACCGGTAGAACTGCAACCAAAGCAAACCATTTTATGTGGTCTGCCGACTGCAACAGTAGCTGGTATTCGTCATTATGTGACACCAGCCATCAAAGGCGACATTCTGTTCATTCACGGTGAAGCCGATGAAGTGACTTTGCTCTCAGATATGATTGAATGGGCAAAGCCACAACGCCATTTAGTGACCGTATTACCTGGTGCCAACCATTTCTTTACCGGCTATTTAAAGCAATTACGGATCGCAATGACCCGGTACTTAGCGCTTGGCTAAATAAAAAAACCCATCAAATGATGGGTTTTTTATTAAAAGACAAAATCTTCTGCAAAAATTTCATACATCACAGCCCGATATTTAGGCTTATCGATGTAGCGGATAATTTTTCCGCCCAAGCGTTCTGCAATTTTACGGCTAGCCCAGTTTTCTTCTGCTACCGGGTAGCTTAAAACTTGAATCCCTAATGTATTGAAAGCATAAGCCACAACACAATGCACTACCTCATGTCCATAATGATGACCATGTGCAGTTTCACGAATCCAAATACCGACTTCAGGTATTTCATCATGAAGTCGATGCAAACCACATAGCCCAATAAATTCTTGTGTTTCAATATGACGGATCACAAATACATATTCTTTATAATCAGTCATATTTTCCAGCCAATTTTGCCAGACTGTTGCAAATCCCTGTTCAGATTGTGGTGGGTCCCACGCCATAAAACGTGTCAAACTCGGCGTAATTGAAGCATAAGTTTCTTTGGCATCGGCTGATTTAAAACAATTCAGGATCAAGCGTTTACTTTGCAGTGTAGGCAAAGCTGATTGAGTCTGTTGAATTAGCTCTTCCATTCAAACTCGCTAAAGCGTTCCTGCTCTTTTAGAGAGGTTTCCACTGCCTGTGCAAGCTGATTAAGCAAACTTCTTTCGGTGATACGATCCAGCCAGTCCTGTTCTTCTTCAGGATATGAGGCAATCTCACAGACCAGATGCCCTTGTTCATCTCTGGTTTCGCAACTCACTGATAAAGGCAGCGCATGTTCTTCTACGCTGACGGCAACCTGAGCACCACTTTGGCTTAAGGTCTGAAAACCGTATTTACCTAATTTTTCGGCAAGTAAATGTGCTACATATTCCTGGGTTTCTTGACCATCCCGTGGTGTTTGGCTCTGGGTATTGGCCATGAATTTTAATTTTCGCATCGCTACTTCCAAATGGCTTTTTTCTTATATGGGTTTAGCATAAGCAATATAAACAAAACAGCCAAGCAAAAGCTTGGCTGTTTCACATAATTTTAAAAATTATTCTGATACTTGAATTGGCAGTCCTGCGATTGAGGTCAATTCTGTGAAGGTCGGGAAACTGGTTGCGACCGTTTCGGTTCCGACAATCTTGATCTGCTCCGAATTACGCAAACCGGCAATCGAAAAACTCATCGCGATACGGTGATCGTGATGCGATTCAATTTCACCACCCGTAAAGATTGGCGACCAGTCACCAGACTTGCCCTTACCTTCAATGATGATGCCATCGTCCGTTGGGGTACAGTCGATGCCCATGGTTTGAAGACCGTCGGCCATCACTTGAATACGATCCGATTCTTTTACGCGAAGCTCGGCAGCACCGGTCAGGATGGTTTGACCTTCGGCACATGCAGCCGCAATGAATAGCGCCGGGAATTCATCAATTGCCAATGGCACCTGATCTTCCGGCATATGAATGCCTTTTAAGGTACGTGTACCACGGATACGAATATCGGCAATCGGTTCACCGCCTGCAATACGCTCGTTTTCAACTGTAATGTCCGCACCCATTTGCTTGAGGATTTCGACCACACCAGTACGGGTCGGGTTAATGCCAACTGCTTCAAGGGTCACATCCGAGTTTTCAGTAATGGCCGCACCGACCATAAAGAAAGCAGCAGAAGAAATATCTGAAGGCACCTGAATATTGGTTCCAACCAGCTTTCCGCCACCTTGCAGTGAAATTCGATTACCTTCGGTTTTCACTTCATAACCAAAGGCACGTAGCATACGTTCAGTATGGTCGCGTGTTGGTTCTGGTTCAGTCACCGAAGTTTCACCTTCTGCCCATAGACCTGCAAGTAAAATCCCTGATTTCACCTGAGCAGAGGCCATTGGCAAATCGTACTGAATCCCTTTCAGGTTTTGGTTGCCGGTGATGGATACAGGTGGCGTACCTCGCTCACCAGTGGTCTGAATTTGCGCACCCATTTCACGTAAAGGCTTGGCAATACGCTCCATTGGACGCTTGGATAAAGATGCGTCACCAGTCATGACTGAATCAAATTTCTGTGCTGCTAGCATACCCGACAGCAAACGCATTGAAGTGCCTGAGTTGCCCATATAAATGGCAGACTGCGGCGCTTTTAAGCCTTGCATGCCAACACCATGAATGGTGACTTCACCATTTTTAGGGCCTTCAATGCTGACTCCCATATCACGGAAAGCTTGCAGTGTCGCTAGAGCATCCTCACCTTCCAAAAAGCCGGTCACATGTGTGGTACCTTCTGCAATCGCACCAAACATGATCGAGCGATGTGACACAGATTTGTCACCTGGCACGGTAAATTTACCCTGAAATTTCTTGGCACCCGGCTGAATGGTAAATTGTTGTGTCACTTTATTTTTCTCCATGAAAGGTTTCTTGGCGAGCATATGGTTGAAATGCTGGCGAGCTGCCTGCGCATGACCCAATAAGCCCATCAATGCGTGGGAATCTTCATCTTCAATCAATTTGCGAATAATCGCGAGCTGCTGTTCAAAGCCATCAACAGCATTCAGAACTGCTTTTTTGTTGGCAAAAAAGATGTCATGCCACATTTGTGGATCGCTAGCGGCAATTCGCGAGAAATCCCGGAAGCCACCGGCAGCATAACGAAATATATCTAAATTGTCTTCACGCTTGGCCAATTGCTCAACCAAGTTGAATGCCATGAGATGCGGAAGATGACTGGTATGCGCCAGCACTTCATCGTGCTTGTCGACATCCATACAAATCACTTCGGCTTTCGCCGCTTGCCACAGCTGAATCAGTTTATCGACGGCCCAGTCTGCACTGCTTGGCAGTGGCGTCAAGATCACCTTGTGATTGGCAAATAAATCAACTTTACCTGCATGCACCCCGGTATGCTCGGCACCTGCAATCGGATGGCCCGGTACAAAACCTTCAGGCAGTTCATCGCCAAAAACCGCTTTCGCTGCATCGACCACATTACCTTTGGTACTACCCACATCAGTAATAATGGTATTGGCAGATAAATAAGGCTTGATGGCTTCCAGCACCTTTTGCGTGGCACGCACCGGTAATGCAAGCACTACCAGATCAGCACCTTTGACCGCTTCCACAGGATCTGCATAGCCTTCGGAAATCAGGCCAAGAGATTTAGCATCTTCCAAAGTCTTTTGTGAACGTGTCGATGCAACAATGTCATTGGCCAAATGCTCAGCTCGAATGACACGCGCCAGACTTGAACCAATCAGTCCAAGCCCGATAAATGCAACTTTTTCAAACAGTGGCTGCGACATGGTTTAAGCTTTTGCCTCTAAACCGAGTACTTTAGCCAATGCGCTTAAGAATTTCGCATTTTCTGCTTCAGTACCAATCGATACACGAATGTGATTAGAAATACCGACCGGACGCACAATCACCCCTTGCTTAAGCAAACCATTGAAGGTTGCTGATGGGTCTGCTTGTACATCTACCAGAATAAAGTTGGCACGTGAAGGTACATAGTTAAGACCCAAAGCCTTAAAGCCAGCCTCAAGTTGCGCCATACCGGCTTTATTCACTTCACGAGAACGCGCGATAAAATCTTCATCTTTCAGTGCAGCCACCGCAGCCACCATCGCAAGATGGTTGACATTAAATGGTTGACGAATACGGTTCAGGTAATCTGTCACTTCAACTGAAGCCAGAGCAAAACCAACACGTAGTGCAGCCAAACCATAACACTTCGACAAAGTACGGCTAACGATCAGGTTTGGATATTGCGCAAGGAATTTCAAGCTGTTGAAGTTTTCCGGGAAATATTCAACATACGCTTCATCCAGAACCACAATCACATTGGCAGGAACTTTTTGCATGAAAGCTTCAAATTCAGCTTCTTCGAACCAGGTTCCAGTTGGATTGTTCGGGTTTGCAATGAAGACGAGTTTGGTATTGTCTTGAATTGCAGCCGCCATTGCTTCCAAGTCATGCGAGAAGCCTTTTGCTGGTACTTCGATCGCTTGTGCATTAATGGCTTGAGTTACCAATGCATAAACTGCAAAAGCATGCTGGCTATACACCACCGAATCATTTTCTGAAACGAATGCACGGGCAAACATTTCCAGTAAGTCGTTTGAACCATTCCCTAAGGTAATCTGATCATGATTAAAACCAAACTGGGTTTTGATCTGATCTTTCAGGATAAAACCACCACCATCCGGATAACGGCCAATTTCAGCAATTTCCGCAGCTACCGCTTCTTTGACTTTATCTGAACAACCTAGCGGGTTTTCATTTGAAGCCAGTTTGACGATATCGGTAAGCCCCAACTCGCGCTCAAGTTCACTGATTGGCTTACCCGGTTGATATGGCTTTAATTTTGAGATGCCTGAATTGGCTGGAACAAACGACATTTTAGACTTCCAATTTTAGGTATAAAACAGTGGTCAGCATCCTCGCCCTGACCACGGATAGCTGACTTAAAGTACAGCTGCAGGATATGAACCGAGCACGCGAACTTCTTTGACCAAAGGACGAATTTCTTCAATGGCTGCTTTCACGTGTTCCTGCTCAATATGGCCTTCAAGATCAATAAAGAACACATAAGCCCATTTTTCAGGAAGTGCAGGACGCGTCTCAATACTGGTCAGACTGATATTGTGCTTGGCAAATGGCGCCAGAATTTCCAGCAAAGCCCCGGCACGATCATGTGCTGAAATCAGTAATGAAGTCTTGTCATTACCACTTTGCGGCACTTTTTCACGACCAATCACCAAGAAGCGTGTGGTATTTTCAGGATTGTCCTCGATATTGCTATGCATGATTTCGAGATCATAAATGCTCGCGGCAATTTCAGAGGCAATCGCGGCAGAATGCCATTCATTACGAATACGGCGCGCTGCTTCTGCGTTGGAGCTTAAAGCGACACGTTCCACACCCGGATAATGGGCATCCAGCCACTTACGGCATTGTGCCAAAGTCTGCTGATGCGCATAAATCTGCTTGATGCTGTCTTTACGGGTATTTTCAGAAATCAGGAACTGATGGTGAATCGGTAATTCAACTTCGCCAATTACATTCAGGTTCGATGTTTTAAAACAGTCCAAAGTATGGTTGACCACGCCTTCAGAAGAATTTTCTACCGGCACCAGACCATAATGGGCACTGCCCGCTTCCACGTCACGGAAAACTTCATCAATGGTCGGTAAAGGACGAACCACAGCATCATGACCAAAGTGCTTGAGTACCGCAGAATGGGTATAAGTCCCGACTGGGCCAAGGAAAGCAATGCTTTGCGGAGCTTCAAGTGCAAGACAGGCCGACATGATTTCACGGAACAGACGCGCCATGGTGGTATCAGACAATGGCCCTTCATTACGTTCCATGACATTACGCAAAACCTGAGCTTCACGTTCTGGGCGGTAAAACAGCGGATTCTCTTCTGAGGCAAACTTTGCTTTTGCCACAGCTTCAGCCAAACGTGCCCGACGGTTAATCAATTGCTGAATTTGCTGATCAACAGAATCGATATCTTCACGAATTTTTACCAAATCAAGAGAAGTCGTGGTGTTTTGATCGTCGTTGATCATTGTTCTGTCGCCCTTCATAAACCTTATCTGTTCAGTATAACAATAGTGAGCTTTCAAATGTTACGCAATATGACATTGGTAGATTAAGTCTTAAAAACATACAGTTGATTTTAACCGTTTATCGCTTTTGGTCATATCTAGTAACATTTACTTCAGCTTTTCTGCTTGATTTACATTATTAAATTGTAAACTTTGCCTGTCCATATTAACTGATTTTAAGGAAGATGAAATATCACTATTTCTTAATCTATATAGCGGTTTTAAGCATAAGAAAATTAAAATAATTGCTTTGCAAACGTCATTTTTGAACCATTCATATCTAAGATAGATTTCACAATAAAATGCACACTCTGCAACACCATTTTTATCGACTTCTCTTTGATTTCACTTATTTTTTACATTAAATCACTACTCCATTACAAAGCAGAGACGATTTTTTAACCAATCATAGATAGTCTAACTTAAAACAAGCGTTTGGGTGTCAGTCATGCCAAAAAGAATAGCTGTACTTTTGACGAATAATTTTGAAGATCAGGAATATCTTGAACCCGTTGCGGCCTTGCTTGAAGCAAAGCATAGCATCTGTAATATTGAGTTTAATGCAGGAAACGTGGTCTATGGTCTGCATGGCTGTTCTGCAGTGACGATTGACCGGGGCATCGAACAAATCAGTATTGATGATTTTGATGCCTTGCTGATTCCTGGCGGTGAATCTGCAGTTTCCTTATCTACCGATCTCCGGGTGCTGCAGTTTATTCAGGCTTTTAATCAAGCCAAGAAAACCATCTTTAGTTTATGTGATGCATCATTATTACTATGTGAAGCAGATGTGCTAAAAAATCGAATTATTACCAGTATTCGCGCGCATGCCAGTCGCGTACAACGTGCCGGTGGCACGTATTATGATGCAGAACTGGTGAATGACAATAATCAGTTGATTTCATCGCGTCTACCCAATGATTTACCCATTTTTATTCATGAATGTTTGGATGTCTTAAAATCATAAAGTCTTAAAAAATATTTCCCATCTTGGCTATGTTCTCCCCCTATAAAAAAGAGTCCTTCGGGACTCTTTTTTTATGGTTGAGCTATTAACGTCCTAACAGACCGCGTGCCACGATCTCTTTCATGATTTCATTGGTACCCCCATAAATCCGCTGGATCCGCGCATCAACGAAGAAACGTGAAATTGGATATTCAGTCATATAGCCATAACCCCCAAATAATTGCAGGAGATTGTCCGCGATTTTCATCTGCATATCGGTAGAAAAGCTTTTCAATGCTGCTGCAGTTTCTACATCCAGCTTCCCTTGCATATAAAGCTCAAGATTCTGGTTATAAAAAGCTGCGGTCGCCAATTCATCAATTTTCGCTTGCGCAAGCACAAAACGGGTATTCTGGAATTGGCCGATGGCCTGACCAAAAGCCTGACGCTCTTTCACATATTGTGTAGTCACATCAATAGAGCCACGAATAGCGCCTAAAGCGGTGGCAGCAATGGCGGTACGCTCACGCGGCAATTCCTGCATCAGGTAAGCAAATCCCTGTCCCGGCTGACCCAGTAATTGCTCCTTTGGCACTTTAACATTGTCGAAGAACAGCTCAGACGTATCCTGAGCATGCAGGCCAATTTTGTCCAGATTGGTGCCTTTTTTAAAGCCTTCCAGATGAGTATCAACCAGCAGCAATGAAACGCCTTTGGCGCGGGCTTGCGGATCAGTTTTGACGGCAAGCACCACCAAGTCAGCATGCTGACCATTGGAAATAAAGGTTTTTGAGCCATTTAACAGATAATATTCATCCTGCAAGATAGCGCTGGTGCGCATGGCTTGTAAATCTGAACCTGCGCCTGGCTCGGTCATACCGATCGCACCGACCACTTCACCGGTCACCATTTTTGGTAACCAGTATTTTTTCTGTTCTTCGGTACCGATATGCAGGATATACGGTGCTGCAATATCGGAATGACAAGACAGACCTGTGGCAATGGCACTGTATCCGGCACGTGCAGATTCTTCGATCAACATCAATGAATAATCGGTCGGCACCCCATAGCCACCATATTCTTCCGGAACATCGACACACAAGAAGCCATTTTCACCGAGTGCATTCCAGACTGAACGCGGCATCAGACCTTCACGTTCCCACTGGTCATAGTATGGTGCGACATGTTCGTTCATAAAGCGTTTAAAATTATCGCGGAATAATTCTAGATCGGCATCGTAGGCAAGCATTCTATTGTCCTTGTTGTTTATCATTTGAGTTTCCTTTTCACAGACTATCGACTTTCATGCTCCCTGTCATGTGCCGGCATTCATCTTTTTACTAACTTCACAGTCAATAAAAAAGGGAAGCCGAAGCTTCCCTTTTAGACACGAAAGACAGACTCAAACTTAGTGAGCGTTATTTCCTTCTTGCGCCATTTTTTCATCAATTTCTGCAGGATTTGCTAAAGCATAGTTCAGCTTGTCCATATCTAACTGGCCAACCCATTTCGCAACCACTAAAGTCGCCAAAGAGTTACCAACCAGATTGGTCAAGGCACGAGCTTCAGACATGAAACGGTCAATACCGAGAATCAAGGCCAGACCTGCAACAGGAATATTACCTACGGCAGCCAAGGTTGCCGCCATCACAATAAAGCCTGAACCAGTCACACCTGCCGCACCCTTAGATGAGATCAGAAGTACCAGAAGCAGGGTAATTTGATGAGACAAATCAAGTTGCGTATTGGTCGCTTGTGCAATGAAGATCGCAGCCATCGTCAAGTAAATCGACGTACCATCCAGGTTAAATGAGTAACCAGTTGGAATCACCAGACCTACTACCGACTTCTCGGCACCGGCAAGTTCCAGTTTCTTCAACATACGTGGTAATACTGACTCTGAAGATGACGTCCCCAGTACAATCAGAAGTTCTTCGCGAATCAGGCGGATCATCTTCATGATGCTGAAACCAGCAAAACGCGCAATTGAGCCCAATACGATGAAAATAAATAGTACACAGGTGATATAGAAACAAATGATCAACTGTGCCAGCTGAGCAAGAGAACCAATACCATATTTACCAATTGTAAATGCCATCGCACCAAATGCACCGATTGGAGCAAGTTTCATCACCATGTTCACGATGTTGAAGAATACATGTGAAATCTGGTCAATGAGTTTCAGGACTGGCTTGCCTTGATCACCCAGCTTATGCAGTGCGAAACCAAAAATGATCGCGAACAATAGAACTTGCAGAATTTCGCCTTCCGCAAATGCGCCCACAACCGTATTTGGAATGATGTTCATCAGGAAGTCGATAGTCGATTGTGACTCACCTGAAGCGACATATTTACTGATGCCAGTGGTATCCAGTGAAGCAGGATCAACGTTCATGCCCACACCAGGCTTGACGATGTTAATCACGACCAGACCGATGACCAAAGCAATCGTGGATACGATCTCGAAGTAAAGTAAAGCCACACCACCAGTTTTACCGACTGATTTCATGCTTTCCATACCTGCAATACCGCTGACCACGGTACAGAAAATCACAGGTGCGATAATCATTTTAATCAGACGGATAAATGCATCACCAAGCGGTTTAAGCTGTTCGCCCAAGCCAGGGACATGCTGTTCTACGCCATTGATAATTTGCGTACCACTAGGCGAAAAATGCCCGACCAGAATACCTGCGATAATGGCCACAATCACTTGAAAATACAGTGACTTATAAATTGGTTGTTTCGCCATAATAAATCTACTTGAACGATATCAAAAATAAGAAAGACCATTTTGAGAAATATACTGACCTCTTCATCCCTTCTCAGGATGAACCGGATCAAGTCTCAAAAGGCTCAAGAGAATGTTCAAAAATGATAATCAGCCATGCATTGAATCTGACACTCAAGTATCAGACCAAAGTATTAAATGGGAGAAAGAGATTAAGAAAAATTAAACAGACTCTAAAAATTGCCTAAATTTTACCGAATATTCAGACTAAATGTGCATAACTTATTATGCGCTTGTTTATGTTTTAACCAGAATAGATTAGACATTAGTCGATAATCAGATTTAACTGATTGTTTTACGTATACTGAAATGTTTATGGATTTTCACCCTCTCCCTTGACATTAATATTTTCTGCAAGCTGTAAAAAGTTATGAATACCAAAAGAAATATTTATAAAGATTTCGAACATCCCTTTGCCCAATATGTACGCATTGTGGGTAAAGGGAAAAATGGCGCCCGCTCTCTCAGCTATGATGAAGCCTATCAAGCCTTTAGCATGATTTTAAAAAATGAAGTGCTGGATGTGCAGTTAGGTGCATTCTTGATGTTATTGCGGGTCAAGGAAGAATCTGTAGATGAGTTGGCCGGTTTTGTACAGGCGACACGGGATCAGCTGAATTTCAAAAAACTGGATGTCGATCTGGACTGGTCTTCATATGCAGGCAAACGCAAACATTATCCATGGTTTATTCTGGCAGCCCTGACACTGGCCAAGCATGGTTATAATATTGTGATGCATGGTGCCTCGGGCCATACCATGAACCGCGTTTACACCGAACAGGTGCTGACTTACTTAGGCTATCCAATCTGTCAAAATGATGCCGAGGTTGAACAGCAGCTACAACAACAGCATTTTGCTTATATCCCGCTAGAAGTGATTTCTCCAATTCTGGCGGACTTGATTACGCTGCGTAATGTCATGGGGCTACGCTCCCCAATTCATACCTTGGCGCGTCTGATCAATCCGTTTAATGCCAAAGCGACCCTGCAAGCAATTTTCCATCCGGCTTATCGTGGTTCGCATCAGCAAGCGGCTTTCCGCTTAGGCTATAAAAACAGCGCAGTGATTAAAGGTGAAGGCGGCGAATTCGAGCGTAATCCGGATGCCAAAACGCTTATCTGTGGCATTAAAGATGGTGAACTATATGAGCATGAACTGCCGAAACTAACTGACTACCGCAGTCCGATTGAAGAAGAACTGGATCTGGCGCTATTTAAAGCTGTCTGGGACGGTCAGCAAAGCCATGATTATGGCGAGATTGCAGTGATAGAAACTATGGGCATTGCGCTATATACCATGGGCGTGTGTGACAGCTTTGAAGCTGCGATGCAAAAAGCCAAAACCTTATGGGTGAATCGCCACACGGTTTAATCTTTATAGTATAAAGAAAAAAAGCATTGTTAATCACTTAACAATGCTTTTTTTAATTGTATTGCTATTGGCTGGGAATTAAGCCTTAAACAAAACGAATCGGCTTGAATTCTGGTTCATTTTTGTGATGATCATCATCACATTCCTCACCCTCTTCTTTAGTACCGCGATCGATATAACCGCTGCGCTCATTTTCAGGCAGGTTTTTCATTTCCCAGGCATACACTGCCTGCATACAGGTCTGACGCTGTTCTGGTGTCAAGGCTACACCGTTTGGCCACTTTCCAATTTCGACTGCTGTTCTTAGACGTTCAACAATCTCAGGATTGAGTACGGCAAGCATTTGTTCAATATTCATGATTTAATCCTGCTTAAAATAATCAAAGTCCTGATTCCACCCCAGTTTGGTTCGACAGGCATTATAAAAGTCATAACCCGGTGGATGCAGAAGATTCAGTTTAAAGGGATGCTTGCGAATATGGACGCTATCGCCCACATTCAAAGACACACTGTGTTGTCCATCCGCACTAACCATCGGCAGTACGCGATTTTCACGAATCAGTAATTTAATTTCACTATGTCCACCGACCACAATCGGGCGTGAAGACAAGGTATGCGGATGCATCGGTACCAAGGCAATCGCATCCATACTTGGATGTACAATCGGGCCACCACCAGAAAGCGCATAAGCCGTAGAACCAGTCGGCGTAGAGACTATCAGGCCATCGCTGTGCTGACGATAGACATATTGTCCATCAATATTCAGTTCAAAATCGATCATATGTACCGATTTCCCTGAATGTAGCACCACATCATTTAGAGCAATGGCATCGTAAATCACTTCACCTTTGGAGCGAATTTCGACTTCGAGTAAAAAGCGTCGCTCAGTCTGAAAGTCACCCTTTAATACCTGATCCAGCTTGAATATCACTTCAGTCGGCTTGATATCCGTTAAAAACCCCAGACGACCACGGTTAACCCCGATCACCGGGGTATTGTACTTGACCAAGGCGCGTGCTGCATGTAATAGCGAGCCGTCACCGCCCACGACAATCACCAGATCCACCACCTCACCCAATAAGGCACGACTGACGGTTTGGGTATTTTGATAGGGAACAAGTTCAGCTGTCGCTGCATCAAAAACTGGGTGTAGGCCTAAATTGAGAAGATGATCGTGAATAAGGCATAAGGTTTCAACCACCGACGATTTATCAGGACGTCCTATTAACCCGATATTTCGAAAGGTCTTATGGGAAATTTGCACCAGTGTCGTCGCTCCGCTACGAATCCTGCTTATCATAACATTAAGCTATACCTGGATGACAATTTATAACAGTGCTTCATAGGTAGGAAATTATTTGAAATATATTCGAATTAAGGAGAAATTGTGGGGTTTCATTTTAATTTTAAGCGCATTTCTTGATTAAATATTGCAAAATAATGAAAAGCTTCGCATGATTAGCACAATTTCACAGGATCTTATAAGTATTTATGAAATCTGAACGTGGCATGGGGTTTCTTGCCTTAATTTTTTCTATTATTGTCATTTCTATCTTTGTAGCATTTAGTATCTATTTGATTAGATTAGACAATATTGTACGCGACAAGTTTGAAGGTCAGCGCTGGGATATTCCGGCCAAGGTCTTCGCACGTCCGATGGAAGTGTACGTGAATGCCCCAGTCAGCCTGCAGGATTTCCAACAAGAATTAAAATTACTCGGTTATAAAAATTCGGATAGTTATACTAAATCAGGCAACTTTGTCACCACGGGTAATACCCTGTATGTGCATACACGCGGCTTTGATTTTGGTGACCGGGTTGAACCGGAACAAATATTGAAAGTCAGTTTCAGCGGTGAACAGATTGCAGAAGTCAGCGCAACCAAACCGTCTTCAAGCGGGATTGCGCGTTTAGAACCTTTATTAATTGGTGGGATTTATCCGCAGCATAACGAAGACCGTGTGCTGATCAAGCTAAATAAAGTGCCTAAGCCCTTGATCGAAGCGCTGATCGCGACCGAAGACCGTAAGTTCTATGAGCATCATGGGGTTTCACCGCGTGGTATTGCACGTGCCGTAGTCAGCAATATTACCGGTGGTAAACGTCAGGGTGGCTCAACCTTGACCCAGCAGCTGGTCAAAAATTTCTATTTAACCCCTGAGCGCACCTTAAAACGTAAAGTGAATGAAGCCTTTATGGCGATGCTGATTGAATTGCATTATGACAAGAATGAAATTCTAGAAGCTTATCTGAATGAGGTAAATCTCGGCCAGAATGGTAACTACTCCATTAATGGTTATGGTCTGGCATCGCAGTTTTATTTTGGCCTGCCACTACGTGAACTGAATATTTCCCAGCAAGCATTTTTGGTGGGTTTAGTCCAAGGCCCGAGTCTATACAATCCATGGCGCAATCCTGAAAGTGCGAAAAAACGCCGTGATATCGTCCTGAATAATATGCTGGTGATGGGCTATCTGACTCAGGAACAATATGAAAAAGAAACCGCACGTCCGTTAAATGTCATTTCAAAACCGACTTTAGGCCCTGCCCGCTTCCCGGATTTTCTGGATATTGTACGTCGTCAATTACGCACAGATTATCAGGAAACCGATCTGACCAATCAGGGTCTGCGAATTTTCACTACTTTAGATCCTTTGGCCCAAACCAGAATTCAGGACAGCTTTAAAGAGACGGTGGCGCGTTTAAGCAAATCCAATCCGGGTCGCCTGAAAGATTTACAGGGTGCGGTATTGGTATCGCATCCGGAAAATGGTGAGCTGGTGGCCGCACTAGGTTCTACTCAAGATTTTACCGGCTTTAACCGTGCAGTCGATGCCAAGCGTCAAGTCGGTTCCCTATTAAAGCCTGTGATTTACCTGAGCGCACTAGAATCGAACCGTTATCACTGGGCGAGCCCGATTGAAGACAGTGAAATCAGCATTAAGAGTGATGGCAAAACCTGGACGCCGAAAAACTATAGTGGTCGCGGACATGGTGTCATTCCAATGTCACAAGCACTATCGCAATCCTATAACCTGTCTACTGTGCGTTTAGCACAAGAATTTGGCCTGTCTACCTTTATTAATCATCTGAAAAAATTTGGTGTAACTTCAGATATTCCATCTTATCCGTCGATTTACTTGGGTGCGGTAGATATGTCCCCGATGGAAGTGATGAACATTTACGGCAACTTTGCTACAGGCGGCTTTAAATATCCAACTAAAGCCATCCGCTCTGTGGTGGATGCCAACGGCCGCTCTCTGGATCGTTATAGCCTGAGTGTACAACCGACTATTGATCCTGCTTCCGCTTATGCCCTGAATTATGGCTTACAACAGGTCATGTCGAATGGTACAGGCCGTGCAGCCTATAACAGCTTGCCACGCAGTCTGAATCTTGCCGGTAAGTCCGGTACCACGAATGACAGCCGTGACTCATGGTTTGCCGGATATTCAGGTAATTATATGACCGTGGTCTGGCTCGGTCTGGATGACAATAAAGTCACTGGCTTGACCGGTTCATCGGGTGCCCTGCCCGTTTGGACCAATGTCATGAAACAGTTGCGCCAGAAACCGGTGAATCTGCCACAGCCGAATGAAATCGAATGGCATTGGCTAGATCGTCATACGGGTTTGTTGTCTGCACAAGGCTGTGAAGGCGCCATGTATATCCCGATTTCGCGTCATGCCCTGCCAAATCAGGCGACTGCCTGCGGCATCTCGCACTATGCGACGGAACCTTATGATATTGATTCAGAACCTGCGCCATCTGATGCTGAACAGGATGATATGAGTCGCTACATACAAGAAAGTGAAACAGAAATAGAACGCGATCTTGAGAGCGAAACCCGTATTATCGCCAGTGGAAGTTATAGCCATTAATTGAGTCTATGTTTATGTTAAGAAAAATCCTCCCTGGTTTGCTCATCCTCAGTCTGGTGGGCTGCCAAAGTATCTCTGAGCCAGAAAAGCCAGTTACCCCAGTCAAGCCTGCGACGGAAAAACCTAAGGCAAAAACGCCAGACAGCGTAGTGATTACGCCTTATGACCGTCCTGACATCAAACGTCAGAAAATTGTCATTCCTGAACAGAAGCCGAAAAGCCAAAAGTTTGATGATGGCCGTAATCTGCCGGCTTTCAAGAGTCTGATGCAGCAAACCCAGCAGGCCTATACCAAGCAGCAGTTCGCTCAAGCTGAAGCGTCTGCAACTCAGGCACAGCGACTGGCCCCTCAGGCACCGGAAACCTATTTATACTTGGGTATGATTGCTAACCGTAAAAATCAGCCAGCAAGCGCCGATGCTTTTGCCTTACGTGGCCTGAGTTATGCACAATCTAGTGCCATGAAAAAGCAGCTTTGGCAAGTGCGCCTTAAATCTGCTCAGTTGCGGAAAAATGCCAAAGCGATTCAGCAAGCTCAACAGGCATTGAAAAAGCTTTAAGATAATTTTCCATAGAAACTGACTTACCAATAGAAAATTTATTTTATAAATAAAGTGTTTAAATATAGCGAATGCCGGCAATGCCATAAGCGTGCTGGCTTTTTGCATACTCAAGCTCATCAGCCTTCATTCCACCCAAAGCAAAAACCGGAATCTGTACCTGCTCTGCCATTTGCTTGAATTGCTCCCAGCCTAGCGCAGGCGTGTCCGGATGCGTTGCGGTCGCCAGTACCGGACTCAGCAAGGCTGCTTCACAACCGATCTGTTCTGCATGCATTAAAGCACTCAGGTCATGACAGGCTGCCAGATAACGATAACCAGATTTCAATTCACCTTGTTTCAAGTCCATCAATTGAATCTGTTTTAGATGAATCGTACGAATCGTCTGCTGCTGCAATTCATTCAGTTGTGACCAAAGCTGCTGATTAATGATTAACTTGGAGAGTTGATCTACCGGATATTGCTGTAATTGCATGATCCGTTCAGGCGTTGCTTCCACGCGCCAATACAACATTTGATCTGTATCCAGACTTGATAAGATATCCAGATCCTCAGCAATCTTGATGCGCTGCGGCCATTGCAGCTTTTGAATCATGGACTGATTGGCTTTCGGGAAATTCAGCTGACCAGGTTCTTCCCGGCTATACCAACGCCAAGGCTGTTTGATTTCAGCCAGTTGAGTAGGCTGTACTGAAGCATGAAAAATATGCAAATTGACGATGAGATCTTCATATTCATGAGAAATAAAATCAGAAGCATGCCAGCGTTCGATATCAACCCCGACCTCTTCAATCACTTCGCGGCGGCAGGCTTCGACTGGTAATTCGCCCTGTTCAACTTTTCCGCCTGGAAATTCATATTTATTGCCCTGATGCTGCTTGGCCTCACGCCAGCCGACTAGAACCTGATTTTGATAAAATAAAAGCGCAATTGCGACATGAATTGTAGCTTTAGTCATGATGTACAGAACCGGTAAAGTTTTACAGATTGTAAGCAAATTAGAGTTTTTTATAAATTGCTCAATATTTCGTTGACAGATCTATTCGATAATGATTATCATTTAAATCAATCCAAAACACACCACGGAGTCGACGGAATGAACGCCCCATTTAGCCTATTCACCCGTAACAATGATACTCACCATGCCTTGCCAATGCTGCACTCCAACAATCTGTTTGCACTGGGTCGTGAAATCCGGATCATGCATGCCGGCGAAGAATACCGCTTGCGCCTGACCCGCAACAACCGTCTTATTCTGACCAAATAATTAAAACAATCTAAAATAACAAACGTGGGAAGCAGCAGTATGAATCAGCGCATACTGCTTTTTAATCTTCTAATCATGAGATTTTGCCATCAGGCTCAAAACTCAATGACACTTTAAGTCCACCCAAGTCCGACGGCGCATAGTCAATTTTAGCTGCATGCAGTGCCATAATTTTCTGGCAAATGGACAGGCCTAAACCCGAACCCTGAGTTCGCGTACCCAAAGCCCGATAAAAACGTTCACCTAAACGTTCCAGTACCTCATCAGCAATCCCCTCTCCTGAGTTTTCAATCAGTAACTGTATCTGATGCTGCTCAATAACTGTTCGGATCTCGACCTGTCCCTGTTGCGGCGTATAACGGATCGCATTGTCGACCAGATTGCGAATACAACTAAAAATCAGTTCTGGATTCGCTTCGATCACAGCATCCTCAAGTTTTAGATTCCAATGAATGTCTTTTTCTTCTGCAAAAGGCTGCAAGGCCTGCAAAGCCTCCTGAACCAGATTCTTAAGATTAATCGTTTGCGTTGCTAATTGCCCTGTTCGCTCCGGATCGAGTCGTGCCAGCAAGAGTAAATTTTCCAGCACCTGCGTACCGCGGTTGACATCATTTTGGATCAACTGTAATGCCTGAGGGAGCTGTGCATCATCTTGATATTTGCGTTTTAAAACCTGTAGCCGCATTTGAATCGCAGACAGTGGCGAACGCAGCTCATGTGAAGCATCTGCAGTAAAGCGCTGTTCAGCAGCCAGTGATTTCTCCAGCCGGCCGAGCATGGCATTCAGCTGACGAATGATCGGTTGCAGTTCAGTGATTTCAGGGTCAGGTGTTTTAATAGGACTCAGATCCTGAGCAGTCTTGGAACCAATCGCGCGGGAAATCTTGTTTAATGGCCGTAACTGGCGTCTGATCGCAACACGCAAAATCAGCCATTGCACTAGCCATAAGATGAATAAGATCCCGGCAAAGCCCAAGGTGGTTTGCCAGAGTTCATCGAAACGTACTGAAAGTGGCTGTACGATTTTGACCTGAAGGTCGTCATCTTCCGCAGTCAGAATACGGATAAAATGGCCATTTTCATAAGCAAACTGGAAGCCGTTGTTCTGTGCTTTTGGAATGGGATTAATTAATTCATCATCAATCGAAGTTGTCAGTACCTGCTGATCCAGCAACAAGGCATACTGGATATCGAACTGTTCACTGAGTTCATCGACCTGGGCGTCTTTGGCCTGGGTCACATCGCCAAGCAGCAACTCAGAAATCTGCTCCATTAATTCATCATGCAGCTGACTGGCTTGATAACTGGAAATTCCCAATAACAGCAGCCAGGCCAATATTCCAGCCAATATCGAACTGAACAGCGCATGTTTGATCAGTTTAGTTTGCAAGGAAATAGCAGCTGACATAGGTTTATACCTCAGCCTTATGCATGCGATAGCCCAGACCGCGAATAGTCTTGATCATCTGGCTGCCGATTTTTTTACGCAGCTGATAGATAAATACTTCAATGGCATTACTTTCAATTTCATCACCCCAAGCGTACAGCGATTCTTCCAGCTGTTCACGGGTGACAATATGTTCAGGCTGCTGCATCAGCTTGTATAGAATTTGAAATTCCTTCGCAGTCAGATTCACAGCTTGACCTTCTTTAGTCAGGGTTTTGGCTTGAGTATCCAGACTGAGATCCTGCCAGAGCAGGATATGATTCGGTGTTTGCTGCTTCTGTCTGAGCTGGGCACGTACCCGGGCCGAAAGTTCTTCCAGACTAAAAGGTTTGACCAGATAATCATTCGCGCCTAAATCCAGACCTTCAACCCGGTCATCAATACTGTCTTTGGCCGTAATAAAAATCACCGGCGTATCTTGCTGTTGGCTGCGCAAACTTTTCAAAATCTCGTCTCCAGTGGCATTCGGCAGGCCGCGATCCAGCAAAATGCAGTCATATTGATGCTGTTCAATCGCCAGGATCGCATGATCACCGCGCTCTACCCGATCAATCACATAACCATCCATTTCCAGCCAGGTCTGGATACTGTCTGCCTGAGACTGATCATCTTCTGCCAAAAGAATACGCATATTCTGCTCCGTTTGCTTCCTTGTTCTATCTTGCCCTGAAAAAGCAGCAGACTCAAAAAAACCACATGCTTTTTGGTAACTTGCATGTGGTTTTTTGTTGCTATGTTCAAACTGATTTCAGCAAATCAGGCGATATTAGAAGCGAACCTGATCAACCTCAATTTCAACACGTTTTGCCGGTTTATAATCAATGTCGATTTCACCTGTGATGATTACCGGTGTTTTGGCTGAAATCGGTTTGCCTTGCCAAAGTTCGTCATCAATCTCAACCGTAATGGTGCCTGTACTGTCGCGGAACTGGTATTTTTCATCACCGACTGCTTTCACGACATAACCTTTGAGCTGAACTTTGCTGTCATCTTTCATGGCCAGTGCCTGTTTGACTGTAGTCGATTTAGCAAAAGCGGCCTGATTCACAGCCGTGTCACTACTTGCTATCGTAGCTGTCGCGATAGAACCCATCAATGCAGCTGCCAAAACCGTATTTATCATCATTTTCATCGCAGTTACCTCTTTAAAGTCTTGCCTTGTTTCGATGATGCTATTAAAACAGCCAAACATGAATTGAATCTTAAGATTGCTTCATTTTCAAAATTAATTTAAGGGCACCACTCTCAGGACTTCTTCAAGCGTGGTCACACCTTCCAGAATCTTGCGCGCCCCGGCAATTCTGAGCGGCTCTACGCCTTCTTTTTTCGCCTGCTGACGCAGCTGGTTCAGGTTAGCATCCGCACCAATCAACTGTTTGGTGGTCAGACTCAGTGGCATAAACTCATAAATCCCGATACGGCCTTTATAGCCGGTATGCCGACATTCTTCACAGCCTACCGCCTTAAAGACAAATTCCGGTCGCGGCAAAGGATAATCGGCTGCCAGATGCTGCCACTCCTGCTCGTTCAGGAAACTTTCCTGTTTGCAGTGTGGACACAGCTTACGAACCAAACGTTGAGCCAGAACACCCAAGATGGTTGCTGCTGTCAAAAATGGCTGTACGCCTAAATCATGCAGACGGGTCAGACTCGACGGCGCATCATTGGTATGTAAAGTCGATAGAACCAGGTGACCGGTCAATGCTGCCTGAATCGCCATATTGGCAGTGTCCTGATCACGAATTTCTCCAACCATGATAATGTCCGGGTCCTGACGCATTAGTGCGCGCACGCCGTCAGCAAAACCGAGATCAATACCATTATTGACCTGCATCTGGTTAAAGCTAGGTTCCAGCATCTCGATCGGATCTTCAATCGTGCAGACGTTGACCTGTTCAGTCGCCAGCTGCTTCAGAGTTGAATAAAGCGTAGTAGTTTTACCGGAACCGGTCGGACCGGTCACCAGAATAATGCCATGACTATGACTGGTCAGATTGTTCCAGTCGTTGAGCAGATGACCTTCAAAACCGAGTTGCTGAAAACTTCTCACCAGCACTTCCGGATCGAAAATACGCATTACCAGTTTTTCACCAAAAGCTGTCGGTAAGGTCGACAGGCGCAGTTCAGTTTCCTGTCCTTTGGGCGTGCGGGTTTTCAGTCGGCCATCCTGTGGCTTACGTTTTTCCGCCACGTTCATTCGGCCCAGAATCTTGATTCGGGAAATGACGGCGGTCAATGTATTGGCCGGCATATTGTAAATCGTATGCAGCACCCCATCAATCCGGAAACGGATCTTGCCGGTGTCTTTACGTGGTTCCATGTGAATATCACTGGCACCTTGTTCAAAGGCAAATTGCAGCACCCAGTCCACCAGTTTGACAATATGCTGGTCATTGGCATCCGGATTCTGTGAATCACCCAATTGCAGCAAGGCTTCGACGCCCTTATTTTCCCGGTCATAGGCAGAGGATTTTTGTGAACCACTGACTGCACGACTGACCTGATAATATTCAGTAATATAACGTTGTAATTGTTCTGGATTCAGTAATACCCGTTGTATTTTTTTCGGGGAAATATTTTGCTCGAGATTCGACACCCATTCGGTTTTATAAGGCTGATCCGTGGCGATCAGAACTTTGTCTGCCTGAATTTCTACTGCCAAAATATGGTTGCGCAGTGCATATTCCTGCGACATGACATGGGTCAATGCCTGTACATCAGCTTTAAGCGGATCAATAATATAGAACATCAATCCGGTTTTTTCTGCCAGCCACTGACATAAACGGTTCAGGGTCAAAGTCGTTTGGGGATGGGACTGATCGACCAGATTAAAATTGGCAATCCACTGTAAAGGGTGCCATTTTAATTGTTCACGTTGCCGATGAGTGGTTTGTACCAGCATTCGGTCGCGTTCACTGATTTTACCGTCTTTAAAGAGTTGGTCTAGACACCATGCCGTATCCATTTCAAAGTCAAATTTCATTATTATCAGTCCCCAAACTTGCCTCCACTATAACAAGTTTTTGCAGTTTTTCGCATGCTCCCCACCTTTTGAATGTACGTTTCTATTTCAATCTCAAAAAGAAAGTAAAGAATGGATTTGATCGTTACCGCAACATTTTTAATCTATGCAAACCTGATCTCATCACATATATTTTTAAATAATCAACTCTTAGCTTGCTGAGGTCACAGATGGATCTGACTGCGGTTCCCCTGCATGCGCATTCTTTTCATGAACTGCTCACGATACTCACCTCGGCATTGGGCTGCGGCCTATTGATTGGTCTGGAGCGGGAACGACATAAACAACGTGAGCAGCAACCGAGTTTTGCCGGCTTACGTTCCTTTGCAATCTGTGCTTTATTGGGTGCACTGTGTTTCCTGTTTGGAATCGTGATTGCTGTAATAGGTGCTTTGATCGTGGGTGGTATGGTCATTTTATCCATCAAAAATCAGCCTGATGATCCGGGCATTACCACAGAGCTTGCATTTGTGATGACCTATTTTGTTGGCGCCATGTGTTTGTGGAATATTCCTCTGGCAGCCGGTCTTTCTGTGCTCTTAACCGGTATTTTGATGGCCAAACATACCATGCACAATATTGCCGGAAAATGGATTAAAGAAGCCGAATTTAGGGATGGACTATTATTACTGGCCTTAATTTTGATTGGTCTGCCGCTGACCCCTGACCGGCCTTTTTGGGGCGAAGTGCTTAATCCTTATCTTATTCTCAAATTACTGACCTTAATTTTAGTGGTACAAGCTCTGGCTCATATTGCGAAACGCTTTTTCTCGACTAAAAATGCCCTGATGCTGTCCTCCATCGCTTCCGGTTTTGTTTCCAGTACGGCGACCATCGCTCAGTTGGGCTTACAGGTCCGTAAAGGTGAAATGGATGCACGATCGAATGCCGGTGCCGCGCTGATGTCCTGTATCTCGACTATTGTGTTGCTATTGATTGTGATCGGGGGCGTATCCTGGAGCTGGCTTAAAATCCTGCTCTTGCCCTCTTTAGTTGCCGTAATCCTTCTGGCAGCCTGTGCATTTTTATTATTGCGCAAGGCAAAACCTGCGCCGAGCATGGAATCGTCAGACAGCCAGATGTTCAGCTTAAAAGAAGCTGTGATTATTGCAGTCACATTAACATTGATTCAGGCTGGAGTTTACGGACTGGAGGTCTGGCTCGGGGATGCCGGCTTACTGGCCGGGACCTTGCTCGCCTCTTTATTCGAGATTCATGCCGCGATGGCCAGTGTCGTCGTTCAAGGCGATCCTTCAAATATGCGTCTGATTTATGCCCTGCTTTTAGGTCTGGGTGCTCATGCCCTGGCCAAGTCAGCCAATGCAGCTTTGACCGGTGGCTGGAAGTTTGTCCTTTATTTTGCGCCTGTGCAGATTTTGCATATGGCAGTGTTGATTGGGGTTTTGTGGTGGAACCTATAATCTAGGAAGGAATATGCTGGATAGCAACAATTAGCACTTGCTGAGCATGAATTTTGAAATGGATATCAACATTTGCAAACTTCATCCCATATACCCGTTCTTCATCTTCCTGATATGCAGGTCTTGGATCTAAAGATAAGACAGCTTCCAGTTCCTGAATAGTCTGCACAGAAATTTTTCCATTTCCTAGTAATTGTTGCTTTTGCTGCTCCGCTTCATCGCTCCAAATGACGGTTTTACGTGGTGGTTCATCCTGTGCATAACCGCTTTGTGCTTCAATGATGGCATCCGAATATTGAATATAAGGTTTGATATCCATAATTGGCGTGCCATCGAGCAAGTCACTCCCTGTCACATACACTCGAACATGTTTGCTCACTTTTCTCACTTCTTTGAGTTTGACCACAGATAAACCAATCGGTGATGGACGATACATGCTGCGCGTAGCAAACACGCCTATTTTCTTGTTACCACCCAAACGCGGCGGACGCACTTGTGGACGAAACTGGCTGTTGTGCTGGTTTTTATTGTCATGAAATTGCCAGACCAGCCACAAATGACTGAATTCTTCAATTCCCTCAAAGGCGAGCAGGTCATTATAGGACCCGACCATTTCAATATAGCTTTCGACCTGAACCAGATTCGGCTGACGAGGAATACCAAATTTTTCTTTATAGGGAGAACGCATATAACCAATAATCGGCAGCGTCAGTTCAGTCATCATCACTTTTTTTGATAAGCTCAATTAAATATATTCAGTTTATCGAGAATGAATTTAGATTAGAATAGCAAGCTGTTCTAATTTGATAATTTATTGAGACCTTTAATGGCTGCTTTTAACGTCGAAAAGATTACTCACGTCCACCACTGGAATGATACTTTATTCTCTTTTAAAACGACTCGTGACACTGCTTTGCGTTTTAAAAACGGTCAGTTTGTAATGATCGGCCTTGAAGTCAATGGCAAGCCGTTAATGCGCGCATATTCAATTGCAAGCGCCAACTACGAAGAAGAGTTAGAATTTTTCTCAATTAAAGTGCCTGATGGTCCACTGACTTCGATTTTACAGAAAGTCAAAGTCGGTGATGACATTTTGGTTTCTAAAAAGCCGACAGGTACATTGGTACTTGATGACTTGAACCCAGGTAAAAATCTTTACCTTCTTTCTTCTGGTACTGGTCTTGCACCGTTCCTGTCGACTATTCGCGATCCTGAAACTTATGAGCGTTTTGAAAAAATCATCGTAGTTCACGGTACCCGTTTCATTTCAGAACTGGCTTATCAAGATTTGATCCTGAATGAAGTGCCAAATCATGAATTCTTCTCTGAACTCGGCGCGAAAGAAAAATTGGTATATTACCCAACCGTCACCCGTGAAGAATATCCAAACCAAGGTCGTGTAACCACCGCGATTGAAACCGGTGAACTGTTTGAAAAAATCGGTCTGCCACGTTTCAACCCGGAAACTGACCGTGCCATGTTATGCGGTAGCCCTGCATTCCTAGATGACGTTGCTGCGCTTCTTGATCAACACGGTCTGAAAGAATCTCCGAAAATGGGCGTTTTAGGCGATTACGTGATTGAACGTGCATTCGTTGAAAAATAAGATTTTCTAAACTAAAAAACCGGACTTAAAAGTCCGGTTTTTTATTGGAACCATCACTAAATAATTAACGATCGCGACCTTCCTGGTTTGCAGAACCTGAACAGCCTGCGCCACCTGCAATGATGAAACCCGTTTGCGCTTTACATGAACCAATCATACGGCCATGAGAGTCAAATGTAGTTACTGACGATGCACAGCCCGTCAATACAACAGTCGCTACAAGTGCAATAAGTGCTGATAATTTCATGATATTCCCCTTTATTATTTACGGTTTTAAATTAATCTGATTTTGGCTTGGTGGCGTTGGTAATAGGCCTGTATTCGCATCTGGCGTATTGTAATTCACACCTAAGGCATCGCCTGAACCACTACAATGTGCACTTGCGGTCGAAAGTAGGCCACGCGTCGCCATACATGAACCGATGATTTTTCCTGTTGCATCATAAGTCACGACTTTGGAACTACAAGCGGCTAGCCCCGATATTGCCAATATTGAAAAAATTTTAATTAAATTCACATTAACCCTCGCACGATGCAAAAAACTAAATTATTAAAATTTATGTATATTTTCTGAATTTCGCCAGAGATTCTAATTTAATTTGTTTATTTGTAAAGCTTTATTTTTCAAATATTATAAAAATGGAAATAAATAAAAAGCTGCCCTGCAGGACAGCTTTAAATATAAAAATTAGCTGGATTTATGTTTAAGTGATCTTTCTTCCAGAGACTGCTTAATCACTTGATAACCTGATGTGATGCCGAGTGTAGCGATAATTACAGCCACAATAATATCCGGCCAAAGACTGCCTGTACCAAATACGCCTACGGCTGCCAAAATGACCGCAAAGTTGCCAATTGCATCATTACGGCTACAGAGCCAGACCGACCGCATATTGGAATCACCTTCACGAAAAGCATAAAGAATTGCTGCTGTAAATACATTCGCCACTAAGGCTAGGATGCCAATCAGGCCCATTGTCAGTGCTTCAGGTGGAATGCCTTGCAGATAGGCGTAAATCACTTTGCCAATCACTACCAGACCAAACAATGCCATGGTCATCCCCTTTACCAAAGCGACTGTTGCCCGCCAATACAGACTCGCACCAAGTACAGCCAAAGAAATCCCGTAATTGACGGCATCACCAAAGAAATCTAGCGCGTCTGCCCACAAGGCTGATGAATGTGCATATGCACCACCGATCAGCTCCACTACAAATAAAGTGAAGTTTACCAGCAAGGCAATCCATAGCGCTGCTCTAAATTTGCTGTTGGGCTTGATGGGTGCCGGTTCAGGACTACAACTACAGGCCATATAACTCCCCCGATGATTTTTTATCCAAAATACGATAAATTGATTAGAAACTATGGACTAACTCCAAGGTCAAGCATGAGGGCGATATGTCAGTTTATTTGATTTCAGAAATGGCCAAAAAAACTGGTCTAAGCACCGATACCTTACGTTTTTATGAGAAAAAAGGCTTTATTCAGCCGAATTTTCGAGCAAGTAATCAGTATCGTTATTATGGTGAAGACACATTAAAAAGACTGCTTTTTATCAAGCGTTGTCGTGCCTTGGACATGTCATTAAAAGAGATTGAAACCCTGATTCAACTTGAACAAAATCCGGAGCAGGAGTGCTGTGCCGTAAACCAATTGATTGATCAGCATCTTTCGGATATTTCAAATAAAATTAAAGAATTACAAATATTTGAACGGCAACTGATCACACTGAGAGAACGTTGCAACACCCCAACCACTATTGATCATTGCCAGATTTTAAAAACGCTTGAAAATCCTGAAAATGACTGAATATTGAAGATATTTTATGGAGAATTCCCTACTTAAAAAAGAACCTTGTTTTACATCCAAATCGCGTATTTCCGAGTGATTTACTAGGTTGAATCCAAATTCCAGATGATTAGAATAAAGCCGTACTTTTTATATGTCTTTCGATTTGATCATGAGCATTACCACTGTTACCGAACTTCTCTCACCTGCTGGCTCACTGAAAAATATGCGCTATGCCTTTGCTTATGGTGCAGATGCAGTCTATGCCGGTCAGCCGCGTTATAGCCTGCGGGTTCGGAATAATGAATTTGACCATGACAATCTCGCCATTGGCATTAAAGAAGCACATGAACTCGGCAAAAAGTTCTATGTGGTGGTCAATATCCAGCCGCATAACTCCAAGCTGAAAAATTTTATTCGTGATTTAGCGCCTGTAGTGGCGATGCAGCCAGATGCGTTGATCATGTCCGATCCAGGTCTGATCATGCTGGTGCGTGAACATTTTCCAGAGATGGATATTCACTTGTCTGTTCAGGCCAATGCCGTGAACTGGGCAACCGTGAAATTCTGGAAAAATATGGGCCTGACCCGCGTGATTCTGTCACGTGAATTGTCGATTGAAGAAATTGCAGAAATCAAACAGCAAGTGCCCGATATGGAGATTGAAGTCTTTGTTCATGGTGCACTGTGCATGGCCTATTCTGGCCGTTGCATGCTGTCAGGCTATATGAACAAACGTGATGCCAATCAGGGTGCCTGCACCAATGCCTGCCGCTGGGAATATAAAGTGCTGGATGCTAAGGAAGATGAAACCGGTGATGTGATTCCAGTGAAAAATCTGGATTCAGGCTGCTGCTCCAAAGATGCCGACGAACAACACATGCAAGAACAACATCAGTTTGATGAGCCTGTGTTATTGCAGCGGAATGATGAAGATATGTTTGCCGCAGAAGAAGATGAACACGGCACTTATTTTATGAACTCGAAAGATCTGCGTGCAGTCCAGCATGTAGAGCGCTTAACTAAAGTGGGTGTGCATTCACTGAAAATCGAAGGCCGTACCAAGTCTTATTTCTATTGCGCCCGTACTGCTCAAATTTACCGTAAAGCGATTGATGATGCGCTTGCGGGTAAACCTTTTGATCCGTCACTGATGACACAATTGGAAGGCTTAGCGAATCGTGGTTATACCGAAGGTTTTCTACGCCGCCATGTGCATAGTGAATATCAGAATTATGAACATGGTTCTTCCAGTTTTGATCATCAAATTTTCTGTGGTGAGGTACTGGAGCGCAATGGAGATTACATCAAGATCGATGTGAAAAACCGTTTTATCGTCGGTGACTCACTCGAACTGATGACGACTAAAGGCAATATCACTTTCAATTTAACCGAAATGAAAGACAAAAAAGGTAATCTGATCGAAGACGCCAAAGGTTCAGGTCATATCGTTGAGATTCCAGTTCCGGCAGATGTTGATATGCAATATGCCCTGCTCATCCGTAATCTGCCAAGCTCGACTATGGATATTTCGGCATCTTCACTGGCTTATCAAGCGAGTTAAATATGGCACTACTAATTACCGACAAATGCATCAATTGCGATATGTGTTTACCGGAATGCCCAAATGACGCGATTTATGAGGGTGCGAAAGTTTATGAAATTGATGTGAACCGTTGTACAGAATGCGTCGGTTTTTATGAGCATCAGACCTGTGTAGATGTCTGTCCGATTGAATGCATTGTTCCACATCCGGAGTATCGGGAAACACAAGAACAATTACTGGAAAAATTTAAGGGTTTGAACTTATTTAAATCTTAAAAATGAAGCGATGGAATAAACATTGCTTTATATAAAAACAACCTTGGGGAAAGTATAAAAATAAGGGTTGAAAACAAAAACTGTGCAGAGGAAAGGAACAGCTGAAAGTGCGTGGGGACACTTTTGGCTGTTCCAATAATAAATATAAAAAAAGGAACTCGGGTGTTAGCGTCCTGAGTTCCTATAAAGCGATAATAATGTATTTATAAGATATAGCACCTCGGTTTTGGGGAACCCAGGTGCTATTTTTTTATTGTCCTGAACGGATGATGTAATCAAAAGCAGACAGTGACGCCTTGGCACCTTCACCGGTCGCGATGATGATCTGCTTGTACGGCACTGTGGTACAGTCACCTGCAGCAAATACACCTTTCACATTGGTTTCATTGCGATCGTTAATCACGATCTCACCACGGTTGGTCAGCTCAACTGGGGTTTCTTTCAGGAAGTCCGTATTTGGCAACAAACCGATCTGCACGAAGATCCCTGCAAGTTCAACTGTATGCTCTTCATCCGTAGCACGGTCTTTGTATTTCAGTGCAGTCACTTGTGCACCGTCACCCAGTACTTCAGTCGACAAGGCATTCTTGATCACGGTGGTGTTCGGCAAGCTGTTCAGTTTGTCTTGCAGCACCTGATCCGCACGCAATTTGGTATCAAATTCCACCAAAGTTACATGCTCTACAATCCCTGCCAGGTCGATCGCAGCTTCCACCCCCGAGTTACCACCGCCAATCACGGCGACGCGTTTGCCTTTGAACAGTGGACCATCACAGTGCGGGCAGTAGGCCACACCACGAGTTTTGTATTCCTGCTCACCTGGAACGTTCATCTCTCTCCAGCGTGCGCCGGTCGACAGAATCACGGTTTTAGATTCCAGTTTGGCACCATTCTCTAAAGTCACTTCCACCAGACCATTGGCCGTTTCGTCTGCCCCTTTGATATCAGACACGCGTTGCAGGTTCATGATGTCGACCCCGTATTCACGCACGTGGGCTTCCATCTCGGCAGCAAATTTAGGACCTTGGGTCTTCTGTACAGACGTAAAGTTTTCAATGTCCATGGTATCCATGACCTGACCGCCCATGCGTTCAGCCACGATCCCGGTTTTAATGCCTTTACGTGCTGCATAGATGGCAGAAGTATTCCCTGCAGGACCACCACCGATCACCAGGACATCAAAGGCATCTTTGGCATTCAGCTTTTCCGCATCTTTGGTAGCGGCATTGCTGTCCAACTTGGCAATGATTTCTTCCAGCGTCATACGACCCTGACCTATATGCTGGTTGTCCTGGAACACCATCGGAACCGCCATGATTTTGCGTTCTTCTACTTCTTCCTGGAAGAAAGCCCCATCAATCATGGTCGCTGTAGTGCCTGGGTTATAGATGGCGATCAGGTTAAGTGCCTGAACCACATCCGGACAGTTATGGCAGCTTAAGGATACAAATACATCGAAATTAGATTGAACACCCAGGCTCTTGATATTCGCCAGAACTTCATCAGAGACTTTCGGTGCATAACCTGAGGTTTGCAACAATGCCAGGATCAGTGAGGTGAACTCATGGCCCATTGGCAAGCCTGCAAAGAATACACGTGGTTCCTCACCAGCTTTTGCAATCCCGAAACTTGGCGCACGTGCATTGATCCCGTCAAAGCGTGCAGTCACCAGGTCAGACAGTGCAGCCACTTCGGACACCAGTTCCTGGATTTTGGCTGATTTGTCAGAGCCATCCAAAGTCGCCACCAGTTCAATCGGGCCTTCTAGGCGTTCTAATAAGGTTTTAAGTTGGGCTGAAGTATTTTGATCTAACATTACTAACGTCTCCAAAGGAGTAAATGTTTATTTGATACAGCCATGATAGGACAATCGATTGAATAGGTAAAACAGGTTGTTTTTATTTTATTGATCGATATTTTAGATTATTAAGCTAAACCTAGTTTTTTTTACTGCCTTATTTAAATTTTTGAGCTGTGTTAAGCAAGTTGAATAGGTTATCTTAAAAATAGCATTGAAATTTTATCAAAAAAATGCTCCCTATTCAGGAGCATTTTGGGAAATTAATGAATCCGCTGTTCGATACGGAGTGATCGACCCTTGATTGAGTTGGCCAAGAAAAACAAGATTAGGCTAAGTAGTGCCGATAAAATAGCAACACCAATAATAACCAGATTCGTGATCTGATTTAACTGATCCGCCTGTTGCACCTGTGTATTTACACTCTTGGCGACTGGTGTCATGGCTTGACCATAGACCTGTTGCTGCATGGTCCAGATTTGTTCAGGCTTGAAACCATATTGTTCAAATTTAGGATCCTGTTTTTCTGCTTCAACCAGGTTTAAAACATAAGGTTTTGCGGCAGATAAATCCTGCGGCTTATGCAGCAATGCCGTTTGCGCCAGTAAATAAGATTTCACCGGTGCTGCAATCTCTGAATCAGCCAGATAACGAGCAATTTCACTGTCATTAATATTGCTGTCATAATACACCACTTGCTGATAAGCATCATCCCGATCATTACGTAGATCATGCTGCCAGTAAGTCAATCCTGACCAGATCACGATAAAAGCAATCAGCCAGGCGACAAATTTCAGCACAAAAGACTGAAAGCGAACATAAAAGAAACGCAACTTTTTCAGTAAGCCAATCACAAAAAATGCACCGATAAAAGAGGCAAAAATTTTAATAATCAGCCAGCCAAACCAGCTCAGCAAACTAAAAAAATAATCCGGACTATCACCAATGCTGGCCAGTGTGGCATCTACACTGACCGGTAAATGCAATTGCTGTACTTGGGTACTCAGGCCAAAAAAGCCATAGACCAGTTCCTGCTGGAAAAATAGGCTGATCAATGAGGCTATAAATATGGTAGAAGTAGTCAAACCCAATAGCATCAAATTGCGTTGACGTTTCTTGAGTGCAACTACCCCCTGCTTGATGTCCTGAGGCTTAACGGCGTATTCATCTAAGGGCGGCAATCTCTACTCCTTCTTTCAGATTTTGGCCCTACCTGATTTAGTTGGGCGTGGATCCACTGGTACTTGATTCAATCACCAAATGATTCAGATTATCTTGCAAAGCTTTCAAACGCACGGTTGCTTCTGTGCGTTTTTGTACACCTTCTTTCTGGATCTGAATCACATCATTTACAGTTTTAATGAGGGTATTTTGCACATGTTCAAGCGTTTCGATGTCAATCACCGAGCGCTGGTTGGCTTTAGCAGTATCGACCGAGTTCTGATGTAACAGGTCAGCATTACGGCGCAGCAGCTCATTGGTGGCATCATCAATGGTATTGGCCAGCTGTACACTGTTCTTCTGTTCGCTCAATGAAATTGCGAGACTGATCTGGTTTTTCCACGCCGGTAAAGTAATGTTTTTGATCGCATAGAACTTGTCGACCAGCATCAGGTTATTCGACTGGATAATCCGGATCATTGGCAAGGTCTGCATGGCAGATTGCTGCAATACCTGTAAATCACTGACACGTTTTTCCAGATTATTGGCCAGATGGTTCAGGTCATAAATTTTCTGGGTGGTGCTCTGATCTTGCGGCAAGGCGGTTAAAGTGGAAATTTCCTGCTGCAGCTCCTGTTCGCGTAAACGGCCTGCGGCGATATGTACCCCGAGCTGTTTATATTCATCCTGTACCCCGTCAAACATTTTATCCAGGGTATCAACACGTGCTTTCAAACCGGATTGCGAGGTTTCAATCTCTTTCACCAGTACATCTAGCTGCTCTTTAGTGGTATTGAAATGCGCATCAAAGTTATCTTTCGCACCTTTGAATTTGCTAATGATATTGCCAAAAAAACCCGAACTTTTCTTTTTATTGAGAATACTGCTGGTATTCAGCTGCTGAGCCACCTGTACCACCTGATTCAGCTTCTGTCCTGTCGCATCCAGATCTCTATTTTGCACCAGATTCAGTAATTCATCGGTATAGGTCGAAGTTTTGGTCGCAATATTTTTGCCATATTCAGCCACGCTGTTATGACTCATGTTCTGCAACTCTTTACGTGCAGCCAGCACCTCCTGAAAGTCAGCAGGCTGTAAGCCCAGTTCTTTCAGGTCCATTTGCTGGAATTTTTGTTCGACCAGTTCATTCGAGCTTTCAACAGGTAAATTTACTAAATCAGACTTGGTCATAGTTCACCTTATATTGTTATGTTTTCGAGGGTTTCTCCAGGGATTTTTTTAACGTTTTAATCAGACTCTCACGGCTATTATCAAGTTTTTCCAGATCACTTGTCGAGTGTTTCGTCTGGCTTTGTTTGACATGATATTGCCAGGCCGGAATCAAGACCTGCTGTGCTTCCTTAAAGCGATCCAGCAGGCTAAAGGAAAGCTGCTGCGAAAGCTGCATCTGGGTAATAGCGATGTCATTACTGCTTTGCAAGGTACGTAAGGTATTAATTTTCTTGGAGAGACGTTCTGAAAAACTATCCAGTGGATGCTGGTTTTTGACGAACAGTGGATATTCAGATAAAAACTCATCTGCAGCGACAATGTGCTTGGCCATCTGTTCGCGCAAACCCAAAAGCTGCTGAAAACGCGACTGCGATTTCTGAATTTCAATCTGTAATTTACGGCTTAAGTGATCGGCCTGATCGAGCAAACGGTCTAGCCGTTGATAATATTCCACCTGACTTGAGCCATAATCCAGATCGATGCCTAGCCATTTCTGTAGGGCATTAAATTTACGTTTTTTCAGATATTTTTTAGATTCTGCCAAAGCCTGAATCAATTGCTCAATGGTATGGCTTAACTGTTGGGTCAAGTGCGGGTCTACACCATTCAGTAGAACGGACTGTGCCTGAATCAAAGCATCTGCATAATGATTCAGCCCATATTGATTATCCAGTACAGGCACAAGCTCATTACGCTTAATCGCCAGAATTTCCTCACGATCAAGCATCATGTCAGTCAAGGCAGGTAGAGCTTCAAAGCGCGACATGGTTGAGGCGATATCCTTTAAAAAAAGTGAAACAAAGAAGTCTAGAACATCTTCGAATGTAGCAAAAAAACAGACTGCGTTGTGTATATTTATCCAGAAATTCGTTACATCACTTTAACTAAATCCATGTTTTATCTTTATTTTAGTTATGATTTTGGCAAGACAATCCAATTACAGAGATAAATGGCTACGTAGCATCTTGAGAATTGTTTAACTTTAAGCATTTAGAACTTTAAAATGTATTCAATCTGATCTAAATGCTTACAACACCAGGTTTTACTTAAAATCCATATACAAAAAAAGCCATATTGCTATGGCTTTCAAGGATGATCCAACGCTGGCTTAAAGATAATCCCCTTCGCTCTCCGGCTGAAACAGCACTTTTTCAATGGTTACTTTCATGGTATGACCATCCGGTTGTGGCCATTCAATGGTTTGACCTTCCGCTAAGCCCAAAATGGCTGCACCTATTGGTGCGACCACATTGACCTGCCCCTTTTCACCTTTAAATTCGTGTGGGTAAACCAGTGTCACCTCAACAGCTTCCGTAGAAGGTGCAATGGTCAGCAACACACGGGAATGCATGGTCACGATATTGCTTGCGATCGCTTGCGGCTCGACCACTTCGGCACGTGCCAATTCATCCTCTAAGCGGATCATGGTTTCACTCAGCTTGCTCTGATTCTCCAGCATCGTTTCCAGACGATGTAAATCTTGCTCAGATAAAATAATGTTGGGTTTAGTCATCCTTATTACCTTGTTTAATGCATAAATCAAAAATTAATCAATCAACCGCCAGCAGCATTTTTAAATACAGGATTTACCCATATTCAAATGCTACCGATCCATATAACGTTTAAATAAAAAGAATGATGTCATTCACAGCGCTTATATCAGCACCACCTTACAGTAACATGGGATTCACTCAAGCGCTTCATCTACCATGATCTTCAGCTCAATAACCTATTATTTTTAAAGTGTCAGGTTCTGAAAATAATTCCTGTAAATAATTTCAAGCAAAGCATGCAACGAATGCATTCATTCTTTTAAAGCATTTAAAAATACAAATAGTTGATAAAAGACTTTAAGCCAGATTGAGAAAAACTCAATATGATTTTATTGATGACTCAATCTCTTACGGCATGGAAATTGATCTATATAAGCCCGATCAAGTCTAAACATCTTTTACATCGTTATTTTTACAGCTATAAAAAAAGCTCCCGGTTGGGAGCTCCTTTCCGTTTATAAGCGATTATGCATAAACTGGGAATTTAGCACATACCGCTGCAACTTTCTCTTTCACCGCGTTGATAACAGCTTCATCGCCTTTAGCATCTAGGATGTCAGCGATCCAGCCTGCAAGTTCACGCACTTCAGCTTCGCCAAAACCGCGAGTTGTTACTGCAGGTGTACCGATACGGATACCTGAAGTGACGAACGGAGAGCGTGGATCGTTTGGTACAGAGTTTTTGTTCACAGTAATGTGAGCAGCACCTAACCAAGCGTCAGCTTCTTTACCTGTGATGTCTTGTTTGATTAAAGACAACAAGAACAAGTGGTTTTCAGTACCACCAGAAACTACGTCATAACCACGAGCGATTAATACTTCAGCCATTGCTTTCGCATTCACAACTACTTGTTGCTGATAAGCTTTGTATTCAGGTGCCATTGCTTCTTTGAAGCAGATTGCTTTCGCAGCAATCGCGTGAACCAAAGGACCACCCTGGTTGCCTGGGAATACAGCCGATTGAAGTTTCTTCTCGATTTCTTCGTTTGCTTTCGCAAGGATCAGACCTGAACGTGGACCACGAAGTGTTTTGTGAGTCGTAGTCGTAGTAACGTCAGCGATTTGCACCGGGCTTGGGTAAACGCCAGCGGCAACCAGACCTGCAACGTGAGCCATATCAACAAATAGGTAAGCACCTACTTTGTCCGCGATTTCGCGGAAACGCTGCCAGTCAACGATTTGGCTGTATGCAGAGAAACCAGCAACGATCATACGTGGCTTGTGCTCAAGCGCTAAACGCTCAACTTCTTCGTAATCGATCTCGCCAGTTTCAGGGTTTAAACCGTACTGAATCGCATTATATGTTTTACCAGAGAAGCTTACTTTTGCACCGTGAGTCAAGTGACCACCGTGAGCAAGGCTCATACCCAGAACTGTATCGCCCGGGTTAAGAAGCGCTAAGTAAACTGCTGAGTTTGCTTGTGAACCAGCATGTGGCTGAACGTTAGCATAATCAGCACCAAAGAGTTCTTTAGCACGGTCAATCGCCAATTGTTCGATAACGTCTACATACTCGCAACCGCCATAGTAGCGTTTACCTGGGTAGCCTTCCGCATATTTGTTAGTAAGTTTTGAACCTTGAGCTTCCATAACTGCTGGTGAGCAGTAGTTTTCAGAAGCGATTAGCTCAATATGAGCTTCTTGACGAGCATCTTCATTCGAGATTGCTTGAGCTAATTCTGGATCAAATTCAGCGATAGAGATATTGGCAAACATTAGCGAGGTCCTATTGATTTAGGGCTTTTAAGCCGTGCTAAGATTGGCGCGTATTGTAGCATGAAGTTTTAAATTTTCGATCATGAACTTTATTCAGTTTGCAATAAAAATGGCTCATGTCTAAAAAACATGAGCCATTCAGATAAAAATAAGTTATTGAATTGGCATTAGAGATTTCACATCTGAAATAATATTAGGAATATTCAGTGCATAGACGCTACCATGATCCCATTTAGTCGCATTTGACTCATCCGTAATATAACGTACTGAAGTTTGTTTCTGATTGGCGAGTGCAACTAAAACATCTGTTGCTGCTTTGGGAACGGTACTATCTGCTGAACCCTGATAAATAATCACTGGCGTAGAAACTTTAACAAGTAAAGGCTGAGAATCTTTTTCCAAGAAGCTCTTTACGACTGGAATATTCATAAAGTTAGTTTGAGTACGAGGATAATTATTTACTGAGTTATTATTTGATTGTGCATAAGCATACATTGCAGTACCAAATTTCTGGCCTAATACATCATAGCAATCAGTTTCTGCATTTTTCGCGATTTCGTCGGTTGGTGTTTTAAAAATCTGACTATATTGCAAATTTGGGTTCGGGTTACGCAAACCGGCAACAATCAATGCAGTAAAGGTATCTAAAGATGCTAAAGTTCCAATTTTTTTATCCAGATTTGTTTCTTGTCCCGCCTGTTGTTCACCTCCTGTCAAAATCAGATTGAAATTTGAAGCCGGTGCTAAAGCTACCGTACCTTTATAGGTCATCTTAGAAGCACGTGCTGCATATTGTGCAGCGCCTAAAGCTGCCTGGCCACCTTGAGAATGCCCTACTGCCACCCATTGATTGGATGCTTGTGAACCTAAATAATTTCGTGCAGCTACGACTGCATCAGTAATAGAATAAGCTTCACTTTTCAAATTCAAGAAAGGATGAAGTTCTTTTCCACTCGGCTCTCCCAAACCTTCATAGTCAGGTGCCACTACAATATAGCCAGCTTGGAGAAACCCGCCAATCATGGCTTTGATATAATCATTCAGCGCTTTTCGACTCGGCGCACACTGATCAGCTACACCGGTAGTTCCATGTGCCCATGCCACAATTGGCCAGCCTGTAGCTGGAGGCGTTCCCTCGGGTGTGAAAACTAATGCAGTAGCTTGTGTTTCCTTACCATTAATTCCTAACATCTTATAAGTCATGATCACACTTTCGTCAGCGATCCCGGAGAAATCCGTTTGAGTATAGGCTACAGGTGTTGCCACGACTGGATTATCGATATTATTTACTGGAACAGCAGGTTTGGACTCGTAAAAACGATCATTATCACTATCATCGTTACAAGCAGTTAAGGCTACACTTAATGTGAGAAGAGTACAGGTCAATACTTGACGTTTCATCGATCTTATCCTTATCTTATTTATTATCATCTCTAATGAGTTTTTCTGGTTTTATCTTTAACAAACGATAAAACCACATGTAATTTCCCAATTTATCTAAACAATATCAAGAAAAGAATGCGTTATTTTTTCTATTAAATTCGCACCGGTTTAGATTTATTATGAAATCAACAAACTTTAAAATAGAGAATTTCTCCTCTCCAGAACTATACAAATAGTCGTCATACGTTAAAAAGCCTGCAATTAATACAGAAATAAAGCAATTCAATTGTCAGTTGCAAAATAATAATGTTAGATTTTACTCTCCTCTCTTTTTCAGGCACATTTCCGACATGCAGGCCATTATTCTTGATACCGAAACGCATACTTTAAATGGTCAACCCATCGAAATTGCTTATGCGCCTGTCGAAATTGTAGAGCATAAAATCAGTCTGGATAAAAGCCGCCTGTTTGATCAGCTCTACTCATGTGACGAAGCTATTTCTTTTGCTGCCATGGCCGTGCATCATATTCTGGAATCGGATCTGGAAGGTCAGCCGCATTACAGTACCTTTCGCCTGCCTGATGAAACCGTCTACATGATCGGCCATAATATTGATTATGACGTCCGTGCCATCGAAAAATGTGGTGTAGATACTTCAAAAATCAAGGCGATTTGTACACTGGCTTTAGCACGTCGGGTCTGGCCAGATGCGGAAGCACACAATATTTCTGCCCTGATTTATATGATCACCAAAGGCAGCGAAAGAGCGCGTGAAATGATCCGTAAAGCGCATCGTGCCGATATGGATATTATTTTAACTGCCAATATTTTGATGCATATTGTGCATCATTTAAAAATCAACAGCATGCAGGAATTATTCGACGCTTCTGAAGATGCCCGAATTCCACGTACGATTAATTTTGGTAAACATCGCGGCACTGCTATTGCAGAACTACCTGCTGACTATGTGCAATGGTTGCTGCGTCAGGATGAACTCGATCCTTATTTACGCAAGGCACTTGAAAATACGGCGATCACGACATTATAGGTCTTATCAAAATAAACCTCTGTATTTTAATAAATACTTCATATTAATGTAATTTTCACAGACTATGCTCTAGCTGAATTTAAGCAACCATCTATTCAGCTATGATGCATTTTTATAAAACTCAACGTGGGATCGAGGTGCTACAGGATCGCTCCATCCCACTGACCGCACGCCAACGCCGCTTATTGGTTCTGATCGGCAGCCAGGATTTCAACTTATTAAATGATGGCTTAAAGCAGCAGCTTGCTCCTAGCGAACTCTTAGATCAACTTTATGCCATGGATTTAATCGTTCCGGCTGAAACTGGCGAGGTAGCCATCAGTCAAAAGCAGGCTGATGCAAGAACAGATACAAAAGTTGACCTGGCACACTCCGAGATTCACCGATCGTTGGACTCATCGATAGCAGCAGCTTCTGCGACAAAAGAACTCCATCCTGAGATGGAATCCATTAAAGTAGCGCAGGACATTCCATCTGCTGAAACGGATTCAAGCCATGCAAAAAAGCTGCCTGAACTGCAACCTATGTCTTTTGAAGACCTTAAATATATGATGATGGAAAGCTTACAAAAATATTGTGGCTTGATGGCCAAGCAGCAAATTCATCAGATTTTACAGGCGCCGGATACGCGTAGTTTAAAACTGTGCCAAATGCAATGGATCACGTCCCTTCAGGAAAGCCGTATTGCTCCCCAAGAATTGAATCACATTCTGAAGCAGATCAATTTTGCTTTAGATCAATTGCAGTAAAATGAAGCGCCTGAATAAGAACATCTTAGTCTTTTAAACTCTTAAATAAGTGAGTTTAACAATGAGGCAGCTTTAATTATTCAAGATAACTAATTGGTTATTTGATATATTTATATTTAAGCAAAATTTAAAGCTCGAAATATCCGACTTAAGCGTGATAGAAAAAGAATTATAATCCCGCCATATAGTGAGCATAGACATCCGATTGGATCATGTATATGTCACATTATTTAGAATTCGATGCGTTCGATAATCCCATGCAACTGAGTAAAGTTGGCAATTGGGTAATTACCTTTTTAAGTCCGGTTGAAGAACTGCAATTTGTGCAACTGGCGATCACCTATGTACTTCCCCGCCAGATCAGTGACAGCTTGCAACCGCGCCGTGTGTTGATTCAAAAAAGTCCCATTGAGCATCATTGGCTGATCCAGGCCATTGAATGTTTTGACAGCACGACTCGTCAGGAAATTTCTTTAAGCCCTGAGCATACAATCGCACAGCAAACTTTAGTGCAGATTCTAAAAGATTTTGAAAAATATGATGTGAATGTGCAGCTTAAACAGATTTAAATATTTGCTCACTCCAGCGAGCTTTTTTATTGTTATGGGATATTTCTTCGGCCAATCAAGGCTCACTACCACGTTGTCTTCTCTTAGAGATTGAATCAGCTTCTGATTATAGCTGCATACAGTAGTATCCAAGCTAGCAAACACCAAAGTATAAAAAACTCACCTAAATGGTGAGTTTTTTATCTGCTGAATCGGTGATTTCGGATAAATAAGTAGGACTTACGCATTGACGGATTCAAAAAAGTATTAAAATACTTTATAAAGTATCTGTGATCAGACGAATTAAACATGCTTCTACAGCAACTTGTACATTACCCATTTATA
>NZ_JBBCWZ010000025.1:0-41678 GCF_037145695.1 Acinetobacter sp. USHLN143 | reverse complement strand
TAGGTTGGATGTGGAAGCATAGTGATATGTGAAGCTGACCAATACTAATTGCTCGTGAGGCTTGACTATACAACACCCAAACAGTTGTTGTACGAACTTCGAAAGAAGTGAGGATCAATCGATTCGATATTCAGCAAAACAGCTTGATTTAGTGAACGCTAAAGAACAAAATACGACAACTCAGATATACCTGTTAATGAACGATGTTCAAAGCACTGCTTTGAACAGAGTGCAAGATTTGAAGAAAGCTAAGGCAACCATAAGACCTCAGTAAGTAATCATACCAGTTGTGCTGGCGACCATAGCAAGAGTGAACCACCTGATCCCTTCCCGAACTCAGAAGTGAAACCTCTTAGCGCTGATGGTAGTGTGGGGTTACCCATGTGAGAGTAAGTCATCGCCAGCTCATTATTCGAAAATCCCCCTCCGCCAAGGCAGAGGGGGATTTTTTTGTGCGTGGAATTTTAGATAAGATATTTAACATATCTATATCTCAAAGTTGATCAGATTCTTCTGAGACAGAGAATTCCTGTTAATTTGTTTGACCTATTGGGATCTCTGTAAAACTAGCGCTATAAGAGTTTACAAGCTGATCTTATAAACCTTACAAAATAAAAAACCAGCGAATCGCTGGTTTTTTATTGCAGACTATTTTAGCTGAATATATATATCATGGCTGAGATTAATAGGTTGTAGGTATACTTTCATGGTAAAAACTTTAATGGACACAATTAGCGATTACTATTTACCAAATATTAAATAAAATAGCCTAAGTATGGTTAAATTAATTCTCTTTATTCAGTCATTAGAGAGAGTCTTTTAGCATTTTTTTATGCTGTTTTACTCGGTTGGCATAACGTTTACCTTGTTTACGCATTTTACGATTATTTTCATAACCTGACGGACCTACATTATAATAGGCAAGCGCTTTCTTCCAGTCACCGGATGATTGATTATATTTAGAAAGAATATATGTACCACATTGGATATTACTGCTTTCATTGTATAAATCACCAGGGCAGGTTTGTTGCCAATATCTTGGAATCACTTGCATCAAGCCTACCGCACCTGCTGGCGAAGTTGCTTGGCTACGATAAGTAGATTCCTGATGAATCACAGCCGCCACTAGGAGCGGATCTACACCTTGATTTTGTGCATGTTGAACAATTAAAGGTGAAACACGATTAGCTGTACTGGATGGGGTGGAGTAAGCAGTTTGAATGCCTTTAGATAATTTAGCTGCGCGCTTTTCTACCGAGCCTCCGCCCAAGGATGAACAACCCGCAAAAAGAAAAGTGCTCAATAAAATAGAAGAAAATTTAAAAGAATGAGAATTAAATAGTGAACGTTTAGATTTAATTGGATTTAATAGATGAGAAAAAAACAAACTGTGAATTCCATGCCTGAATAAACGTATTTCGATGTTAGGCAGCCTATATACAAGAGTCAAGCTCGCTGCTGATGAAAGCACTTTATTAATGTACAAACTTTATCTATCTACTAAAAAATCTCTAAGTTGAAAGGTTTTTTAGCATCCAGATTTCACAGGCTTCACTATGTCCGGTATTGCCTTCAGGGTGATCAAGATGCTGAAAACCGAATTTTTCATAAAGTTTCACCGCTTGCCAAAGCACTTTAGTTGTTTCTAGATAGACTGACTTAATCTGATGGGCCAGTGCAAATTCAAAGGATAATTCTAAAATTTTCTTGGCAAAACCCTGCTTACGAATTTCAGGTAAAAAGTACATTTTCTGAATTTCTAAAATAGTTGCATCACCTTTTAATGGCGCAATTCCACCACCCCCGTAAATTTTATTTTGTTGATCCACAACAACCCAGTAAGCTGATTTTGGTTGCTGATAAACTTGATATAGCTCATCTAGAATAGAATCACCTACGGCAAAACCAGATTCTGCTGCCAGTCCAAATTCTTGGGAAACACGACGAATAATGTTTGCAATTTGGGCATTATCTTCAGGCTGAATAGGACGAATAGAGTACATATTGGACTGATTTTATTTTGAAAAAACGATGAATTTTTATAACCTTAAATCCTTAAAAAATCCATCGTTTAATTAACTCATGTAAGTTTAATTCGCTACTTAATGAGTAATCATTATTTTAATTCGCTCGATGATTTTCCTAGTTCCCGACGGGCAATAATCAGTTGCTGAATTTGCTGGGTGCCTTCAAAAATATCCAGAATCTTGGAATCACGCGCCCATTTTTCTAAAAGTTCAGTTTCGTTATAACCAATGGCTGCCGCAAGTTCGACACATTTTAAGGTAATTTCATTACCGATCCGACCGGCCTTGGCTTTGGCAATAGATGCTTCACATGAATTTGGTTTGTGATTATCGGCCATCCAGGCGGCCTTCAGCATCAGCAAGCGTGCTGCTTCCCATTCAGCTTCCATACGATAGATTTGTGCTGCGATATTAGAGCTTTGTAAATACGGTGTGGCATAAGTAGAGTCCAGTTGATCCTTAAAAATCTCCTTGATGCGTTCCAGCGAGGCTTTCGCACAACCAATCGCCATGGCTGCAACCAGCGGGCGAGTATTATCAAAGGTTTCCATTACGCCAGCAAAGCCTTTAGCAACATCGATTTCTGCATGACCGAGCAAGTTTGCTGCAGGTACTCGACAGTTGATAAAGCTAATCATGGCAGTATCGGATGATTTAATCCCTAATTTATGTTCTAGTCGTTCAACCTTCATTCCTGGAGTACCTTTGGTCACCACAAATGATTTAATTGCCGATCGTCCCAGTTTTTTATCCAAAGTTGCCCAAACGACCACTGCATCAGCACGCTCTCCGGAGGTTACAAAAATCTTCTCACCATTCAGAATATAATCATCACCATCTTTGGTTGCAGTGGTACGAATTGCAGCGGAATCTGAACCGCAACCTGACTCGGTAATCGCCATGGCGGCCCAAGTTTCATGAAAACGGTGCAATTGCTCCTCATTGGCAACAGCTGCAATGGCTGAATTTCCTAATCCTTGGCGTGGCATCGAGAGTAATAAGCCAGTATCGCCATAACACATTTCAATAATGCTTAGGGCGGTAGACATATTGATACCATTTTTATTAGTCGTATCTGCATCGCCACGTTTATTGACTGCTGCACCAGCATTCATGCCTTCACTACCTTGGTTCATGCCATCCACGACTGAAGCGAGCATGTCTAGCTCTATCGGATAAGCATGTTCAGCCTTGTCGTATTTACGTGAAATAGGACGCAAAACATTGAGGGCAACTTCATGTGCTTGATCAATTAAAAGCTTAAATTTTTTTGGAGTTTGTAGATTCATCATTGTTCTTCTTTATGTTCTGATCAGGTATGCAAGCCAGAATGGAGAATGGCAGTGGCTCTCAAGTCTCTATACCAGCGTTCTACCGGATGTTCTTTGGTAAAGCCATGACCACCTAAAATCTGTACACCATCGGTGCCTATTTTCATGGATTTTTCTGCGCAGAGCAGACGCGCTATATAAGCCTCACGATGGAAAGCTTGACCGGATTCAGCCAGACTGGCGGCATTCAAGATCAACATTTGCATCGCATCAATTTCAATGGCCATATCGGCAATCATAAAGGCGACACTCTGACGATGGGAAATCGGTTCACCAAAAGCGATATGTTCATTGGCATATTGCACACAGTATTTTTTGACTGCTTCACAGGTGCCCACCGCCATCGCACACCACATCAAATTGCCCAAATCTACGAATGCACGATAATCAAAATCTTCATCACCCAGACGATATGCCGGAGTATTTTCAAATTTTAGCGTGACTGTTTCAGTGGCCTTTAAACCCATAGCCGGCGATTTTTTCGCAGTGATGGTACTGTCGCGTTGCACCACAAAGACCTCAGCTCTGCCATCCAGATCAGCACTGACCAGATAGAGATCGGCACTTTCTCCCAAGAGCACTAAGGTCTTTTGACCCCGAATCAGATAATGTCCCTGATGTGCAACAGCCTTGGTTCTAAGTTGCTCCGGGTTAAACGCTGCTGTTTCTTCCTGCACTGCAAAGGTGGCCTTTAACTCAGGATTCTCTGCGAAAGCGCCCAGATATTCTGACTGAATCTGCTCTGAGCCCCAGCGGGTAATGGCGTTAATGAAACTAAAAGTCGAAAGTAAGCCAGCCGTCAGACTGAAATCACCCTGAGCCAAATGTTGAGCGATTAAAATATTGCTGACAATATTCTGTTCCGATGCAACGCCCCCCAATGCTTCAGGCAGGGCATAGAAATTCAAGCCTAAATCAGTGCTGTATTGCCAGAGTTCATGGGGAAATAATTCATGCTGATCTGCATCATGCGCCAAGGGATACAGCACCTCTTGGGCAAATTGCTGCATGGCATCACAGGTCATTTGCTGTTCTTCAGTCAGGTTTAGATCAAATAAGGATTTAGACTGATGCGGCAGACGCTGTTTTTGAATCTTCTGGCCAGATTTCAGGATTTTCTGGGTTTGACTCAGGGTTTTGAATCCTACTTTTGAACTTTGATAAAGTGATTTTTCTACAAATTTCCGCAGCTTTAACTGGTCTAATACTTCGCTACCCGCGATTTTGGTCAGTATGGACAAGCCAAATCCTTGGGCTTTATTCACCATATTATTCATTCTGATTATCCTAAAGGTGTTGTCACGTTATTTTTTTTAATACTGACATGCACTCAGAGATAAAACCATGCCATCCCTGACACGAATGATTGACAATTTTTAGGTTTCGGGGATTGAAGAAATGGAGGAATAAATCAATGAAAAATAAAAGAAAGATAAAAATATAAAAAATCGAATATGTCTAAAAATTGACCCGAATGACAAAATCATCCGGGTCTTTTTAATGCAGATTTTATTTTAAGAGAGATGATGTCTAATCATGGCACGCACATTGGTTTTGGCATCAATCACGGTCATAAAGGTATAGGCACCAATAAATTTACGGCTAATAAACATAAATTCTTTGGGTGGAACACTGAAATAACGTGAAGCCATAGATCTCGATGCCTGTTGCATCACACGGCTATGCAGCTGGCTTTTTTTCCAGTCATAGCGATTATGTTCATCCATGATGCCAGCTGGCAATTCTTGATTATTTAGCGGTGAACTAAACGCTTCGGTGGCCAGTAAAAAGACTTTGGCCATATCCGGTTTGATGCTTTGCGGAATCGAATCAAAAAACTCATAACCAGTCATCGCCTTGACCATCATATCCGAGTCATGATGATAGCCTGCCTGGATCAGGTTACGCGCAACACTGAGCAGATGCTGGTCAAACTGGCGGATCGCGCCAAAGTCGAGCAGAATGATCTTGTCGTGCACATCTGCGCCATTGCCCAGACGAACCAGATAATTACCAAAGTTCGGATCGGTTTGCATCTCGCCCCATTCGAAGATTTCACGCACTGCAATTTCCAGAGACGCTTCACCTAACAGGTTGCGGCGTTCTTGGGGCAGGGATAACATTACCGGGCTATTGATCGGCACACCACGTTCAAAAGTCATGCATAGCACACGATCTGAGCAATATTCATTAATAATGGTTGGGACGATATAACGAGGATCATCTTTTAAACGCGCCGCAAAACGACGCGTGGTATCTGCTTCAATCTGATAATTTACTTCACGGTGCATCATCTCACGGACTTCATCGAACCACTGGTCGAATTCGCGGGTCTGCGGCACGATGCGAGTCAATTTCAGCATGTTTTTAAACAGGCTCATATCGGAATCAATCGCTTCTGCCACACCCGGATACTGAATTTTTAACACCAGTTCCATGCCATCAGATTTTCGGGTAGCGCGATGTACCTGTGCCAAAGAAGCTGTGCCCAAAGGTTCATGATCAATGGTGAGATCGTCGAGTTTTGAACCGAGTTGTTGCTGTAACTGGGTCTTGATGGCTGGCCATGCCAATGCTACCGTCTGATTGTTTAGGGTATTGAGAGCCTGAGTGACTTCTTCTGGCAGAAAATGCTCACCATATAGCGCCATCATCTGGCCAATTTTAACGATAGACCCTTTCAGCTTGCCAATTTCTGCGACCAGATAATCGGCCTGTTCTTTCATAGCTTTTTTACGTTTCTTTTCTTTTTCTTCTTCGCTTGAGAACATGGAGCTTGCACTAGAAGCCGCCCAACGCGTACCTGCCAGCAAGGATGCCTTTGCGATCGATAAGCGTCGATCCATAGAGGAGGTTTTCAGTTGTTTAAGCTTATCGTTCTGATCTGACATGTAAACTCGATCCTTTCATCATCAGCATGAAGCAGAATAAATCATTGTAAGGGATAGTAGCGTTTCTGCACGTATTAAAAAAGTTTAAGCCGCTGAATTCATAGTAAAAACTAGGCAAGCTTTCATTAATTCACCAACCTGTATCAGTTTAGACAGGGCATTATGCCATTTGAAATTGGATTTTTAATTCAGATCGTTGTTGTAACTGTTGTTTATTTGTTTGAATATGTTGATGAATCAGGCGCTGCACACTGTCATGCATAAAGCCCAAAGCATAGCCTTTTACAATCACAATACTAGGCAAACCAAAAAACAGATATTTAGCATCATCTAGTGTTGCACTGCTAAAAACCCCATGCTGCATTAAGGTCGACTGCAAAAATACCTTTTCTTGCTGCACCTGACTGGAGGCTTGATCATTCCAGTAATTCTGGCGCATCGCCATAAGATTATTGTGCTTATAGCTCATAGATCTGGGCTCATTTGAAGATTGAATGCGGATTATATGTGGGTCATGGGCCAATTTTCAATTGTGCAACTGTTTTAATCTTTCATTCCGAGAAAGGCATAGGATTTTTGTCCGGACTGCGTTAATATCAGTGGATAATTTAAACAATATTGATTGTTAAACATTTATTGGGATTGTACCGGTTTCGGTCAAGGGGAAGTTATGCGTCTTGCATGGTTTTTAGTTGCAATTTTTGCGGGTACTTCGGTTCAGACACAAGCTGCTGTTGGGTATTCTAAGGAATATACACAGTGCATGAATTTTAGTTATGGTAATACACCCAAAGCTGAAAAATGCTTGGAAAAAGAGCTGAAAGTTCATAATAAACGTTTGAAGAAAAACTATAAAACTTATTTTAAATTGAATCCGAATCAGACTGCAGTTATCCGCAGTCAGCATGTATTGTGGGAACGTAAACTGTCCCAGCAATGTAACTTTAGAATGTCAGGAAAATATGCCAAGCAGCAACAGGGTCAATGTATGCTGGCTTTGATCATGGATCAGGCCAATCTTTATCAATCCCGCTCTTATGCGTCCGGGTTCCGATAAATCATCATAGTATTAGCATCGACATTTAACAGAAACATCCCTGAATAAAGTAAACATTTATCTGAATAATCGCTCACAAAAACAGGAGTTTTATAATTTTTGTGGGCGTAGAGAATTCGTGTTTTTCCTGCTTTTAGCATTATAAAAGCAGGCAAAACAAGGTATCATAAGGCGTTTAAAAAAATGACCTTGGAGACGCCTTAAGTGGATCGACCGACTATTAGCCCTGAACATATGCAGGAAGCCGCTGAAAATTTAACCACCATTCGTGATTTTATTCGTTTTGGTGTGACAGCATTACGTCAATACGATGCACATTTGGGCCAAGGCACAGAAGATTATTTTGCTGAAAGTTCAGCGCTAGTGCTGCAAACCCTGTCGCTAGAATGGAAAGCGGACGCTGAAATTTTAGATGCCAAATTATTACCAAGTGAAAAAGCCGAATTTTTAAGTCTGCTGGAACGCCGTATTAATGAAAAAGTACCAACTTCATATTTATTGAACCTGGCTTACTTCGACGGTAAACCTTATTACGTTGATGAGCGCGTGCTAATCCCTCGTTCACCGATTGCTGAACTGATTCAAAACCGTTTTGCCCCGTATTGCCTGGGTGAACATGGTCAAATGGGTGAGGCAGTCAATAACTTGCCGGAAAACCCGAATCCAAAGACGCCTCAACGTATTCTAGATATGTGTACCGGTTCAGGCTGTATCGCGATTGCCTTGGCTTATGCTTTCCCTGAAGCGGAAGTGGATGCGACTGATATTTCCAAAGAAGCCTTAGAAGTTGCGCAAATCAATACTGAGCATCATGACAAGCAATATCAGATCGCATTGCTTGAATCGGATTTGTTCGAAAAAATTCCAGCCGAAAATCAATACGATTTAATCGTATCTAATCCGCCGTATGTCGATGCGGAAGATATGGCGGATTTGCCTGAGGAATTCCATCATGAGCCTGAGCTTGCGCTTGCTGCAGGTCAGGACGGTCTGGATCTGGTGCGTAAAATGCTGGCTCAAGCTGCAGATTATCTGACTGAGAATGGCCTGATCGTGATCGAAGTGGGTAACTCAGAATGGGCGATGTGCCAAAACTTTAATTCGGTTGATTTCTACTGGTTACAATTCCAGAAAGGTGGTACGGGTATCTTTGCATTGACTGCAGAGCAATGCCGTACTTACCGCGATTTATTTATTCAGTCTATTCAAGCATAAGGAGTCGTTTGACATGGCAGGTAATAGTATAGGGCAACTGTTCCGTGTAACGACTTGTGGTGAATCTCACGGTGTTGGCCTGATGGCCATCATCGATGGGGTTCCACCCGGCATTGAGCTGACTGAAGCGGATTTGCAAAAAGATCTGGACCGCCGTAAGCCGGGTACATCGAAATTTGCAACCCAGCGTAAAGAACCAGATGAAGTAGAAATTATTTCCGGTGTGTTTGAGGGTAAAACCACCGGTACTTCAATTGGTTTGTTAATTCGTAATACGGATCAAAAATCGAAAGACTACGGCAATATTGCGCAGACATTCCGACCGGGTCATGCCGACTATACCTATACCCAAAAGTATGGTTTCCGTGATTACCGTGGTGGAGGCCGTTCAAGTGCGCGTGAAACGGCAATGCGTGTTGCTGCGGGTGCAATTGCCAAGAAATTCCTTTTCGAGAAATTTGGCATTGAGATTCGTGGTCATGTAACCCAGATTGGTACTGAAAAAGCAGAGAAACTGGACTGGAACGAAGTTCCAAACAATCCGTTTTTCTGTGGCGATGTGGATGCAGTACCGCGTTTTGAAGCGCTAGTGACGTCTTTGCGTGAGCAAGGTACCAGTTGTGGCGCTAAACTGGAGATCATTGCATCTAAAGTGCCAGTCGGTTGGGGCGAGCCAGTCTTTGATCGTCTGGATGCTGATATTGCGCATGCCATGATGTCGATTAATGCCGTTAAAGGTGTAGAAATCGGTGATGGTTTTGGCGTTGCTGAACAGTTTGGTCATGAAAGCCGTGATGAACTCACCACAGAAGGCTTCCTGGCCAATCATGCTGGCGGTATTCTAGGCGGTATTTCTAGCGGTCAGGACATTCGTGTTGCGATTGCGTTGAAGCCGACTGCATCTATCACCACGCCGGGTAAAACCATCAATATTGAGCGTGAAGATACTGATGTGTTGACCAAAGGCCGTCATGATCCTTGTGTGGGTGTGCGTGCAACCCCGATTGCTGAAGCGATGCTGGCGATAGTACTCATGGATCATTTCATGCGTCACCGTGCGCAAAATGCCGATGTAGTTGCGCCATTTGCACCGATTGAACCTAAATAATTTGCTTTAACTTTAAAGTGAAATTGTTTTAAAGTCAGACTCCGGTCTGACTTTTTTTATTTATAAAATGAATCACTATAAAAATATACGATTGGCAAGCAAAGCTGATGTTCAGCAACTTACTATGCTGATTAATACAGCTTATCGTACTCCGGGTGGATGGACGACTGAAGCAGGAATGATCCAGGGTGATCGTATTCAAGAAAAACAGTTATATGACTTGCTCAATTTAGAAAATTTTCAGCTCTTTGTGTTGGAAATTGATAATAAGCTTCTTGGTTGTATTGGCGTGAGCTTAGGACAGCAAGTAGCAGAGATTGGAAGCTTTGCTGTTGCACCTGCTGAGCAAAACTCGGGTTATGGCAAGCAATTATTGGACTTTGCCGAATCCCATATTTTCGAAATATTTAAAAAGAAAGTGATTCAGATGTCAGTATTAAATGTCCGTATTGAACTGCTGGCATATTATCAGCGCCGTGGCTATCAGCTGACTGAAAAGATTGAAGCATATCCACTGGGTCAAAATGTCGGAGAACGGTTGATTACGTTACATTTGCTGATTTTAGAAAAAATCAGCAAATCAATATGATTAGTTGATGGAAATTCAAGCTTTTTACTGCTTAAATTGAGTAGTGGGAAAGCTCCTGAACATGCTAAGTTTTCTGTTCAGTCTAAGTGACTTAAGATTAGGCAGAAAACAGACCAGGATGTCATATGCTGCATATTATTTTAACTTCTTTATTTCCTCTCATCGGACTGATCAGCTTTGGCTATTTACTTAAGCGCAGGCAATGGTTGAGTGATGATTTTTGGCGAGGCGCAGAAAAGTTAAATTATTATGCACTGTTTCCGGTGATGCTGTTTTTAAATCTGGCCACTGCCAAGATTCAAATGGATGTCATTCAGGATGTAGTGCTTGTCGTATTTAGTATAATGGCTGTGGTCAGTATTGCACTGTATATTTTGCGTCATATTTACCAGATATCTTATGCGCGTTTCGGCGTCTATGTTCAGGGCTTGCTGCGCTTTAATACCTATATTGGCCTTGCTGCTGTTAGTGCCTTATTTCATCAGCAAGGTATGACCATCTTCGCGGTGATCATGGTGCTGTGTATTCCTTTGGTGAATATCTTATCGGTGCTGGCATTTACCCGTAGTCATGATATGCAGCTGAAAAAAATCATCCTGGATTTGTCTAAAAATCCATTAATTCTAGGCTGTATTGTGGGTGGTTTATTTAATCTTTCTGGTTTGTCACTCTGGACTGGAGCAGAGCAGTTTCTTAAACAGATTGCACTGTGCAGTTTGCCGCTCGGTTTGATGTGTGTGGGAGCAGCCTTACAGTTTCAGGGTTTTCAGCGTGATGTGTTGCCACTCAGCCTGATAACCTTTGGCCGCCTGTTCGGAATGCCGCTGATTGCATTTTTAGTGTGTAAAATTTTCCAGATTGATGCATTAACTACTCAGGTTTTGGTCTTGTTCTTTGCACTTCCTACCGCTTCAGCTTCGTATGTTTTAACCCGGGTATATGGCGGCGATAGCGAGTTAATGGCCAGTATTATCAGTGTACAAACAGTGGTCGCAGCAGTAAGCTTAGTACTGATGCTTTCTTGGCTTATCTAAAATTCTAAAATGGATAAGGAAAACTCTACATTTTAAATTATTAAAATAGCCTAAGCAAAAAAAAGGTTAAATTTTATTTAAGCGCCAAAATTAAATAAGTTCTGGAATTTTATAAAGGGTAGAACTTACTCGTTTTACTTACGGCAGCAAAATCTAAAAATTTAATATCTAGGCAATATCCTCTATCACACATGTATACTGTTAATTAAAAAAAAGAATCATGGATAAATTCACGTGAATTAACATAAATAAAAACTGTGTTTCTCCTAAAAATGGTATATAAATTGCTCATGATAATAAAACATTATTGCAGGAGAGAAATGCTTCTGCATTCGCCGAAGGAGCAAGGTCCCAGGAAACTCTCAGGCAAAAGGACTGTGATAATGGATAAAGACTCTGGAGAGAAGTGTTGAATCACTCACCGAAGGGGAAGGTGGCCGCATTGATGTGCAATGTATCTACCGAAGCTCTCAGGTACACATGACAGATGGGAAAAGACATCAATACAATCAAGGAGGTGTCTATGCGTCATGTCGTGGTGATTGGAGCCGGGATTACTGGAGTAACCACAGCTTATGAGCTTGCGCTATCAGGCTATCAAGTGACCGTGGTTGATCGGCATCTATATCCGGCAATGGAAACATCCTTTGCCAATGGCGGCCAGCTTTCTGCCTGTAATGCCGAAGTATGGAACCAGAAAGCCACAGTACTCAAAGGCATCAAATGGATGTCACAAAAAACCGCACCACTTTTGCTCAATCCTTCTTTCAGTGTGCATAAATACAGCTGGCTCATGGAATTTCTGGGCAATATCAAACATTATGAAGCCAATACCCGAGAGACTGTACGGCTGGCTTTACTGGCAAGAGCACGCTTATTTGAAATTGCCGAAACAGAAAATATTGATTTCAATTTAGAAAAACGCGGCATTTTACATTTTTATCATAACAAAACGGATTATGATGTTGCGATCAAAGTCAATGATCTGTTGTGTAGCGGTGGTCTGGAGCGCAATGCAATTTCCAATGCAGAAATTAAGCAGATCGAACCTGCATTAACTGGCGATTATTATGCGGGATTTTACTGTCAGAGCGATGCCACCGGGGATATTCATAAATTTAGTACTGGTCTGGCCAAAGCCTGTATGCAAAAAGGTGTGAAATTCGAATTTGGTCAGGATGTTTTCGCTGTTGATCATCAGGCTCAGAATATTCGGGTTAAATGCAAACCCAGTACTGAAAATGTCCATTCCTCTCCAGATGATGTTCTAGAAATTAATGCAGATGCCATAGTGGTCTGTGCGGGGGTTGGCAGTTATCAACTGGCTGAGATTCTTGGTGAACGAGTCAATGTCTATCCAGTCAAAGGCTACTCGATTACCGTGCAACTGAATGATGAGCAGAGCCAGAACAACGCACCTTGGGTCAGTCTGCTAGATGAAAGTGCGAAAATTGTCTTGTCACGCCTAGGCAAGGATCGTTTGCGTGTTGCAGGAACAGCCGAGTTTAATGGCTATAACCGGGATATTCGTGCTGACCGAATTCAACCTTTAATTGACTGGACCAATCGTAATTTTGACCTGTGTACTGAGCATGTGGTGCCTTGGGCAGGCTTACGCCCCATGATGCCAAATATGATGCCTGTGGTACGCCGTGGCAAACATGAGCGGGTCTTTTACAATACCGGACATGGTCATCTGGGCTGGACTTTATCAGCTGCAACGGCTGCGATGATTAGTCAGGAAATTGCGCAATACTATCCAGCTTAAATTGATAGCCCGCTTGCGGGCTATTTTTTACATCAAAGATATCATTTTATATAACAATAAATTTTAATATTTTTAAATTAAATCAATCATATAGTCGATAAATACCGGTAAAGCGTTCACAGCCTTTCTGCTGGCTACTGACCGCTAAAATGGCTTTAGTATAGTTAAACTCATAGCGGCAGTCATTTTCGTTATCGGTGATCTGGTTTTTTGTCTCAGGCGTGGTATAGGCTAAAAAAGGAATGATCTGTTTCTCGGTCCGGTTATTCGGATTACGATAGGCTAGGCCTTCAATCTTGATCCGGTCTTTGGTCAGTTGATGAATCTTGAGATGTACAGGCTGCTTGGCGATTTGTCCCTGTTCAAACTTAATATAATGCTGGGTCAGACTTTGATTCAGTGAAATATAGACATTTAAATCATCTAAACGCCATTCAAACTGCTGTTTAAAACAGTCTAGCGTTTTGCATTGCTGTAAACGGGTCGCCCATAATTGTTGGCTATCTTGCAATAAGCGCACAGGCGCATCGGTAATCAGAAAAGCAGTAAAGTATTGGTCTGCGAGTTTTGCACGAGATTCAGCCAGCGATGCTGAGCAGACTTTATTCATGGCAGCCGTTTTTTTGCTGTCATCGCTACAATCCATTGTGATCGCTGAGCTACCCGTAGAAATCATCCCCAGACCGAGCATCAGGCCAATTATTTTCAACATATTTATATCAGTTTTCAGTAGCATGATCGCTTATACTTTCACTGTGTTACGCTTGGTCTAACTATAGCGAAATAGAAAGCAAGTGTACAAGATTTCAATGGGCTATTTCTAAAGGATGTATAAGGTGATCGCACAAATTCGTATTGGCCAGGGGCTGGATGTGCATGCATTTGAAGAAGGTGATTTTGTCACTCTGGCAGGCATTCAAATTCCGCATACTCACGGTCTGAAAGCACATTCGGATGGTGATGTAGTGCTGCATGCACTCTGTGATGCTTTGTTGGGTGCTTTGGCGCTGGGAGATATTGGCCAGCATTTCCCCGATACAGATCCTGAGTTTAAAGGTGCGGATAGCCGGGTACTACTCAAGCATGTTTATCAGCTAATTCTGGATCGTGGTTATCACCTGAATAATGCCGATATTACCGTGGCCTGTGAACGTCCAAAACTGGCTAAACACAATCTGGCGATGCGTCAAAGTATTGCAGATGTCTTGGATGTTGATGTGACTCAAATCAGTATCAAAGCCACCACCACTGAACAGTTAGGTTTTACCGGTCGTCAGGAAGGAATTATGTCCATGGCAACCGTGCTATTGAGCCACAGCAAATAAAATCAGGCAAAATAATTCGGATTAATCAAGGAAAGTTCCAGTTCCTGAGTTGCTTTACGGCCTTGTAGCTGTAGAGCAACCGCATGCATTAAACCGGTCCAGGTTTCATTCGGTTCCCAGATCTGATGCAAGTGTTCTTGTGCTGTAGGCAGATCCATATCCATATAGTATTGACGATATAAATACATCAGACAGCTGACATGGTAGTTTTGCGAACAATGTACCCAGACCATTTGCTCTTTTACCAGATGATCGATCAGGTCCAGTACCAGCAGGCATTGATTGTCTGAAGGGGTTTCCCAGGAAATCGGAACCTGAATATAGTTCAGTCCCAGCTCAAGGCAAATTTTATCTTCATGCGGCAGATACTGTTCGCTATCGGTCAGCGCCACATTGATGACAGTAGATACACCGTATTCTTTCATCAGCTGTAATTGGGTAGTGGTCGGTTGACCGGAGCTAAACAGATGTTCGTGTATGAACTGAAAATTCTCAATCTGGCTTAATGCCGTTTCAATATCATTCATCAGATAAATTTTCCTTGTTCTAGAAATGCAAACGCCATCTTGGCGATGGCGTTGGTCAGATCATTTAACGATTAGGTAAAATGTCTTTCAATGCCTCATGCATGTCGAGTAAAACTTTTTCAGTCGTTTCCCAGTCGATACAGCCATCCGTAACGGATTGACCGTATTCCATATCATTCAGGTTCGCCGGAATGTCCTGACGACCACCCTTAAGATGACTTTCTACCATAATACCAACAATTGACTTGTTTCCATCAAGAATTTGTTCGGAAATGTTTTTAAGTACAAGTGGTTGCAGGTACGGGTCTTTGTTAGAGTTGGCGTGGCTGGCATCAATCATGATCTTGGTGCTGACTTTGGCCTTGGCTAGAGCAGCTTCTGCATCGGCAACCGAGCCTGCATCGTAGTTCGGTTTGCCATTACCGCCACGCAGTACCACGTGAGCATAAGGATTGCCTGAAGTGCGAATCACAGCCACCTGACCCTGATCATTCAGACCGAGGAAGCTGTGACCATGTTTCACAGATTGCATCGCATTGGTCGCGACCGTTAAACCGCCGTCAGTACCATTTTTAAAGCCGACTGGTGAAGAAAGGCCAGAAGACATTTCACGATGGGTCTGGCTTTCTGTGGTACGTGCACCAATTGCTGACCATGAAATCAGGTCTTGGTAATACTGTGGCGAGTTTGGATCAAGTGCTTCAGTGGCACATGGCAAGCCCATTTCATTCAGTTCAAGTAATAGCTTGCGACCGATACGCAGACCTTTTTCAATATTGAATGAATCATTCATGTCTGGGTCATTGATCAGGCCTTTCCAGCCTACGGTAGTCCGTGGTTTTTCAAAATAAACCCGCATCACGATGTATAAGCTGTCTTTAACTTTTTCGCTCAGTACTTTTAAGCGTTCAGCATATTCATGCGCCGCCGCCGGATCATGGATAGAACAAGGGCCAATTACAACGAACAGGCGTTTGTCTTCACCATCCAGAATTTTACGAATCGTTTCACGACCATGCAGTACGGTTTGATAAGCAGTTTCAGTCAACGGTAACTCTGCTTTAAGCTCAGCAGGGGTTACAAGAGGAATCATGCTGTGGATATTCACGTCATCAATATCTGATGCTGAAATAGGATTTGACTGTTGTGTATTCATTGCCGTCACTGGTTCGATCATACAAAAGGTTGTTTAATAGCCCGAATATAACATGAATGATGCGTCACTTTGTTATAAAAAAGATGAATACTTCTTTGAAAAAAAAGTGATGAATCGGATAGTTAACTTAAACGGACGGGGAATTTTGATTCACAATTATCATTGCTGTTTCAGCAGGTTGAGCCGGTTTTGATTTCACAGGATTAATCATGAAATTTACACCGAGGGCAAATAGGGTAATACCTAAAATTTTGCGGATCAGTTTTTCCGGCATACGTGAGCTGAGTAAAGTGCCGACAATAATCGCCGGAATAGACCCCACCAATAACCACATGAGCAGCATGAAATCGACATTGCCTGAAGACATATGACCCAGCCCTGCAACCAGTGTCAGTAATACCGCGTGCACCACGTCAGAGCCAATAATACGAATCATCGGCAGATTCGGGAACATCACTACAAGTGCCATGATACCAAATGCACCGGCACCCACTGAAGATAGCGTGACAAATATGCCCAAGATAATGCCCATGATGATGATAGCAACGCGCTTTTCTTTGGCTTGCAGCTTCACTTTTTCCAGATCCTGCGTCATATCCGGTAGTTCTTGTTTTCTGTATTTATTAAAAAGATTTTCGATCTGGGTGCGAAACAGAATGGATAAGCCGGTAATAGTCAGCATAAAGCCCAAGACCATGGTCAGGACGGCTTTGTAATGCGTCGATTGGCTCAGATAGTTCTCGAGTACCCAATGCGTTGCAAAAGATGCGGGAATACTGCCAACGGCCAGCCAGATCACAATCGGCCAGACAATATTCATTTTCTTGGCATGCACAAACGAGCCACAGAATTTAGAAATCGCGGCATAGAGCAGGTCAGTACCAATCGCGATATGCGGTTCAATCCGGAATAAACTGATAAGAATTGGCGTCATTAATGAACCGCCACCGACACCGGTGACACCTACACAAAAACCTACCAGAACGCCTGCTAAAATAAATTCAATCGGACCAAACATGCATATATGCCAAAATCAAAAAACGAGCATATCTTATGACTTTTGGATATAAGTCGTTGTCTTGATTATTGATTTACTTATGCATAAAAAAGATAAAGCTAGGTGAAGAATATTAGGTGATCTTTCATGTTTATTCACTGGGTTATGTATAAAGTGCGAATATAATGATTGATTTTAACTATCCGATTTGCCCCATTTCTGTCTAATTGAATGTACCTGTAAATGTCGATTTAATTCTTTTTATGCAAGCTCCCTTATTGACTAAGTTATTCTAAACGGTGGGTTTCTTAAAATTAGAAGATACTTAAGCTTCTTCCGGAATAGCCATAGGATTATGTTAGAATCCCGATTCAATAAATTTCCATGCGGATCTGAGAGGAAACCCACTTGCTAAATCGAAAACTTAAAATTGGAATCGTGGTCGGTGAAGTTTCTGGAGATACGCTTGGCGCAAAATTGATTCGCCGTTTTAGTGAGCAAGGCATTGATGCTGAATTTGAAGGTATCGGTGGGCCACAAATGATCGCTGAAGGCTTTAAAAGCTATTATCCGATGGATATTTTATCGGTGATGGGCATTGTCGAAGTTTTAAAAGATATTAAAAAACTGTTTGCTGTGCGGGATGGTCTGGTGGAAACCTGGACTAAAGATCCGGTCGATATTTTTATCGGGATTGATGCGCCTGATTTTAACCTGCGTTTGTCAAAAACCATTAAACAAAAACAGTTACCGATTAAAACCGTGCAATACGTCAGTCCTTCGGTCTGGGCATGGCGTCAAGGCCGTATACATGGCATTAAAGCCAGTATTGATCTGGTGCTGTGCCTGTTTCCATTTGAAAAAGCGTTCTTTAAAAAATGGGATGTTCCTGCAGCTTTTGTCGGACATCCGCTCGCTAGCCAATTGCCGCTTGAAAATCCAATTCTGGAGGCTCAGACAGAATTAGGCCTAGACCCAGATCAGAAATATATTGCATTATTACCGGGAAGCCGCCGTGGCGAGATTGAGCGTTTGGGACCTTTGGTTCTGGATGCAGCTAATATTCTGCATCACAAATATCCGGATTATACCTTTCTGATTCCTGCGATTAATGATGCACGCAAGCAGCAAATCGAAAGTTTACTGGCCACTTATCCTGAGAGCTTAAAAACCCAAATTCGCTTGATGGAAAATACCAGCGCTGAATCCAAAATTGGCCGTCAGGTCATGAATGCATCCAATATTATTGCACTGGCGTCTGGAACTGCAACGCTTGAAGCGATGTTGCTGCACCGTCCGATGGTGACTTTTTATAAATTGCACTGGCTGACCTATCGAATTGCCAAATTACTGGTAAAAATCCCATATTTTTCATTACCAAATATAATTGCTGGCAAAAAAGTGATTCAAGAACTCATCCAATCCGCTGCTACACCTGAAAATCTGGCAGCTGAAATTGAAAAACTGATGGATATTGAAGCAGCGCAGATTCAGGTTATGCAGCATATCACCATGCACAAGCAGCTACTTTCTGGCAATAGCGAAGATCCGGTCACAGCAGTATTGGCATTAGTCCAGTAATTTTAGTCTGGTAATAAAGACTGGTTCTTCTGACAATTCAGCCGGTATTGGGTCGGCGTCTGTTCAAACTGTTTTTTAAAACTTTGCCTAAACGCCGTCTCGGATGAATAACCAACCAGATAAGCGATCTGCTGGATACCAAATCCACTATTTCTCAAATATTGCGCGGCGAGGCGCAGGCGGTGCTGTTGCAGATAGGCAAGGGGCGGTTCACCGACAATCTGGGTAAACAACTGGGCGAATTTAGAACGTGACATATGACATTGTTCGGCCAGACTTTCTACAGTCCAAGACTGTTCAGGTTTGCCATGAATCGCCGCCAGTGCATTGGATAGTTCCGGATGCGAAAAAGCATTCAGCCAGCTCGAGGCATTTTCCAGGTTTAAAATATAATCACGTACGCATTCAATCAGTAAAATACTGACCAGATGATCCAGAATCTTGTCACGTCCGGGACGAAGCTGCTGGGTTTCCAGTGCCAGAAACTGCAAGCCAACCTGTAACCATTCTGGCGCCGTATCACCCAGAATATGTTGAATATGCAGGTATTTAGGTAATGCACTCAAAAGAGGTTTGGCCATCTGGATATCCAAGCTAGAACGAATAGCCAGTATGAAACTATGCTCCGCCGAATTTTCCCGATTGAGATCAACACATTGCTGTGCATTGCTCTGAAAATAAGGATTAATCGCATGGTGCTCAGAAAAATCGGCATTGTCTGGGCAGGAAACATGATGGGAGGAACCTGCGGGTAATAGCACCAGATCACCTTGTTGCAGCTCCAGCCGATCACCATTCATAAACTTTAATTGCGCCTGTCCTTGTAACAGGATATAGGCCAGCATAAAGGGTTCATGTTGATAGTCAAAGCCGCCCGGATGAAATACATTCAGATAAAGATATTCCGATTTTTCCAGATGAATATCATCAAAAATTTTACTTAAAGCATCCATGCCTAACTCTATTCTTCTGTTTTATTTCATTTAATTGACTATAAATTTTTTAACTTTGTGATTTTAGGCCAGAATTTGGCAGCATGTGCCAAAGACGCTGACATAGCTTTTCTGGACGTTGAATACTGTTCGCTACTGCTGAAATAATCAACTATAAGTGCAGAGTAACATAAAAAAGGAAGGTCGCAATGAATGCCCCTGCACAAATCCAGAAAGCGCAGTTTACGCAGGAAGCGTCGGCACTAAAAGGTGTCAAGCTGGATAAAAAACGTTTTGGCTGGTTGCTCAGCCCAGGTCTGCCTGTGATCGGAATGGGAATTCTGGCCGGTTATCATTTTGGTCCCAAAGCGACTAAAAAAGTCTTTGCCATGGGCGGACTATTATTACTGCACGTAATCATTCCGACTCTGGATGCCCTGATTGGCGATGATGCCAATAACCCAAATGATGAGCAGATCAAGGCACTGGTTAACGATCCTTATTATGACCGCATTGTAAAAGCATTTATTCCCTTGCAAATGGCAGCCAATGCCTTTGCCGGTTATGTCGTAAGCCGGCCAAATGTGTCTTTGCTGGATCAGGTACTGCTTGGAGTTTCTATGGGTGCGATTAATGGTGTGGGGGTGAATACCGCACATGAACTCAGTCATCGTCCACAGAAAAAAGACCATTACTGGTCTCATGCCAGCCTGATGCCTTTGGGCTATAACCATTTCCGGATCGAACATCCTTATGGACACCATAAACGGGTGGCGACACCAGAAGATCCGGCATCTTCAAAAATGGGTGAATCTTTTTACCGTTTCTGGCCACGTACCGTAATAGGCGGATTAAAATCTGCAATCCAGATTGAAAAAAGACGGCTCGAGCGTAAGGGACTGAAATTCTTTAATCAGGAAAATGAGCTGTTTCATGGTTGGGCCATGAGTGCCGGCTATCATGCCTTGATGCTAAAGGCGTATGGCAAGAAAATTATTCCTTATACACTGACACAGGCATTTTATGGCGTTAGCCTGTTTGAGATTGTGAATTATATCGAGCACTACGGACTGAAACGTGGACAGAAAGCGGATGGCAGTTATGAGCGAACCTTGCCGGAACATAGCTGGAATAACAACAATATCGTAACTAATCTGTTTTTGTATCAGTTACAACGCCATTCTGATCATCATGCTTTTCCAAGCCGTCCATTTCAGGCGTTGCGGCATTTTGATGAAGCGCCAGAATTACCCAGCGGTTATGCAACTATGCTGATTCCAGCCTTGATTCCACCTTTATGGTACAAAATCATGGATCAGCGGGTATATCAGCACTATCAGGGCGATTTAAGTAAGGCTAATATCTTGCCTTCCAAGCGTGCCAAGCTATTTAAAAAATTTGGTGTAAATAACTCTACAGCTTAATGAATTACAAAATAAAAATGCGCCGATAAAGGCGCATTTTTTGATTAATTCTGCCTAGAACCAGTCGGCTTGCATATTCAGGCAAGTATCATCCAGATGCATCAGTAATTTGGCCTGATGTTCAATTTCAGGGAGTTCCCAGCGAATAAAATATTGAGCTGCCTGAATTTTCCCTGCCAGAAAAGTCTGATCTTCTGCCTGCGAAGATGTGCCAAACTTGAGTTGAGCCTGATTCGCCATTTCCAGCCATAGCCAGGCTAGGATGGTCTTACCCATCATATCCAGATACAGGCCTGAATTGGCCAAAGCTTCGCTGACTTTGCCTTGATGCAAGGCCTGGCCTAAAATCTGTGTAGTCTTTTGCACAGTGGCAAGATGCTGTTTATAGATCTTTGCGAGTTCCACTATCTTAGGTTCATGAATCTCTGACAAGGTCTTCTGGATGCGCTGCATGAGCAGATTGAGCCCTTTGCCATTATGCTGCCAGAGTTTACGTCCCAGCAGATCCAGAGATTGAATGCCGTAAGTTCCTTCATGAATCGGATTGAGCCGGTTATCACGGTAACATTGCTCCACCGGATATTCACGCGTATAACCCGCGCCGCCCAGGACCTGAATAGCCAGATCATTGGCTTTCGGACCATAGGCAGAAGGGAAAGATTTGACCACCGGGGTGATGAGATCAAGCAGAATTGCACTATCTTCATCTTGAGCTGCCTGAAGTTCATCAATTAATCGGGCTGCAAATAAGCAAAGTGCCAGCGAACCTTCTACATATGACTTTTGCGCCAGTAGCATGCGTTTGACATCGGTATGTTCAATGATATTTACTGGTTTCGAGTCAGGTGTTTTTTCATGAACTGGCCGGCCTTGCGGACGGTTTTTAGCATAATCCAGAGATTCCAGATAGCCACGATAACCAATCATGGCTGCGCCTAGACCGACACCCACACGTGCTTCATTCATCATCTTGAACATATATTTTAAGCCATGACCGGGTTCACCAATTAAATAGCCTAAGCAATTATCATTTTCTCCAAAGCTTAAAACTGTAGATGTAGTACCTCGATAGCCCATTTTGTGTAGTAAGCCAGCCAGCTGTACATCATTAGCTTCACCGAGTGAACCATCCTCGTTGGTTTTGAATTTTGGTACGATAAACAGGGAAATTCCTTTCACGCCTTGCGGCGCATCCTGAATCCGCGCCAAGACCAGATGCACAATATTTTCGGTAATGTCCTGATCGCCACCCGAAATAAACATTTTCTGGCCTTTAATTTTATAAATTCCATCTGCCTGAGGAATGGCTTTAGTGTTCAGATCGCCCAAAGAGGAACCTACATTCGGCTCTGTCATGGCCATGGTGCCAGCAAAGCGGCCACTCAACATATGCGGTAGGAATATTTGCTTTTGTTTTGGGGAGGCAAAAGCCTGTATCAGGTTCGCCGCAGCGGCCGTTAGAAAAGAATAAGCCACGGTGGACGGATTGGCCGACATAAAATAAGCATTGCAGGCCATATTCACCAAAGTGGGCAGTTGCATGCCACCATCTGCATAATCATGCTGGGCGCAAAGCAGGCCGGCATCGGCAAACTGTTGCCAGGCTGTCTTCACTTCATCAATGGTTTTGACCTGTTTGCCATCAAAGTTCGGTTCTTGTTGATCAGCTTTGGCATTATGCGGCGCAAAATAATCAGTCGCGATACCTTTTGCCGTTTCCAGAATACTGTCGAAAGTATTTTTGTCATGATCCTGATAGCGTTGCAGTTTAGTCAGCGCTTCAAGTTTGAATACGTCATAAAGCTGGAAATGCAGATCTTTATCATTAATCAGTTGGGTCACGGTACTGTCCTGAATGTGCAATCCTTGAGATAGCATCAAGACTAGCAGTTGCTTTTATTGAGGAGGATTGTCAATAATGACATGAATCGGGTGAAAAGTGACAATTAGTAAAGTATGCAACAGGTGGTGATTTTAGGCTTTCATGGGGCTCTGGCTTCGGCCATTACGGGTGTGGTCGATTTATTTACCATGGCTGGCGTAAGCTGGAACCGGATCCAGCAGCAGGATGTACAGCGCCTGTTTAAGGTGAGTATCGCCAGTCCGGATGGACACCCGATTCGGTGTATCAATGGGCTGCAGTTGCAGGCACATGTTTCTTATCAAGAGATTCAAACTGCAGATATTCTGGTGGTACCGACCATCGCTGCACCAATTCAGGATGTATTGCAACAAAATCCAGAACTGATTCATTTTTTAAAATCTGCACATGCAGATGCGACTTTAATTGCAGGAAACTGTACCGGAAATTTTTTTCTGGCAGAAGCAGGCATTTTAGATGACCGAGTTGCAACAACGCATTGGGGTTTTCAGGAAATGTTCCGTTCACGCTATCCTAAGGTGAAACTGAATGCCGATCTGATGATTAGCCGGGATCAGAATATCTATTGTGCGGGTGGAGGCCTGGCCTGGTTTGACCTGGGTTTGCATCTGATTGAGCGCTTGTATGGCTTTGAGGTGGCCATGCAATCGGCTAAATCTTTCGTAATTGATTACCGCCGTGATAGCCAGTTGTCTTATTCATTGCTGAATATTGGCCGGCCGCACCATGATGAACTGGTACAAAAAATCCAGAACTGGCTAGAGCAGCATTTTCATGAAGATTTTAGTTTGAACCAGCTGGCAGAGCAGTTTAATGTGACTGGCCGGACCCTGATTCGACGCTTTAAACAAGCCTTAGACATACCGCCCAATCAGTATCTACAAGCGATCCGGATTGAGGCTGCCCGTAAACGACTGGAAGAAACCGATCAAGCTGTGGATGTGATCATGCAAAATGTCGGCTATCAGGATCCAAGTTCATTCCGCCGTTTATTTCATAAAAAAACCGGTCTGACGCCGTTGGAATACCGGCGCCGGTTTAGCCGACGCTTTTAAAAGCGCTTAATGAGAAGGCTGTACTTTTCCCACTTTACGGCCATGCAGAAGGTAATACCAAACCAGGCAGCTCAGGGTGAGCAGCGCCGAGAACAGATAAAGCTGACGATAACCAATCTGATCCAGCAGCATACCCAGGAAATAAGGGCCAAAACCAAGACCGGCATCCAGGGCAATAAAGAAGGTTGAGGTAGCAAGCCCCATACGCTGCAATGTCGTACTTTTCACCGCAATGGTTTGACACACTGACTGGATATTACCAAAACCAAAACCAAGCAAGGCAGCACTGGCAAGTAACATCACAGAGTTTTGCGCCTGACTGAGGAGCAATATCCCCAGTGCCATAATCACAATGGCAGGATAGATAATGATATTTTCGCCTTTACGATCCATGAGCGGGCCGGTAAAAGGACGCGAAAGCAAAATGGCAAAGGCATACATTAAGAAAAAGAATGATGCTGCTTCGACCAGATTAATGTCTTTGGCATAAAAATGAATAAAGGACAGTACACCTGAATAAGAAGTAGCCACCAGCAGTACAATCAGTGCAATCGGTAGGGCATTCGGTTCAATATACTGGGCCAGTTTACTGGTGCTTTGCGAAGTAGAATCTGCTGACGAATGACCTGCCTTAAGGCGTGGTGGCTGGATGAACAAGCCACAAATCAGGCAGCTGAGCGCAACGATACTGGTAAAGATGAAAATTACCTGATAATTAAAATTTGTCATCAGCCAGATTCCGGCAAAGGGACCAATCGCTGTGCCGAGGGTGCTGCTCATGCTGAAATATCCAATTCCTTCACCACGTCGTGTGGCAGGAATGGTCTGTGCAATCACTGTACCCAGTACAGTAGAAGCCATACCCATCATAAAGCCATGTATCAGACGGATGCCTAGTAAAACTTCCAGCTTGGCCGGAATCATATACAGTCCGGAAAAGAGTAGGAAACCAGTCAGGCCAATGACAAGCGTATTTTTTAGGCCCAGACGATTCAGTAATTTTCCGATCAATAAGCGTCCGAATAGGGTGCCGACAATAAACAGACCTGATACCAGACCGGCTTGTGCAGTCGAAGCCCCTAGCTCAGCCACTGAGTAGCCGACAATCACAATCACCAGTAAGTAGAACACCAGAACCAGCTGGAAATTCACCAGACTGATCAGGATAAAATTGGGCGTCCATAAAGGCGCTTCTTGTTCTTGGCTCATTGAGGTCTGTCCTGAGATGAGGGATATAACTGCTGAATGAGTTGCATCAAGGTATTTTTACTGCCTTCAAGATCATCTGATTCAACGTGCTCAAGCAACTGATCTTCAAATGCATCGATCTGTTTGGAACACATCGCAAAGGTCTCAATTCCTTGCTCACTCAACTTGAACAGCTTTTGACGTTTGTCTTCAGTTTCGAGTTGGGCAATCAGATCGAGTTCAACCAGTTGCTGAATCCGCTTAGTAATACCGGGCTTGGATACATTGAGATAACTGGAAATATCTGCCAGCGTGCATTGTTGCTTTGACTGGATGACGTATAACACCTGCCATAAGGAATAATTTAATTGAGATGACAACAAGATCGTATTGATCTCATCGCTCATCAGTCGTGCGCAGCGTAATAACAGCGTACGAAGTCGGGGAGATTCGGAAAACATATGGTTAGTTAACCTGGGTAACTAAATTTAGGCCTAATTTACGCCTGTTTTATCTAAAGCTCAAGAGGAGAGTTTTAAAAATTATTCAGAGTAATATTTTCTTTATCAGCAAGAGTTACATAGTTTAACCTGATTAAAAAATAATCAACAAAAGACTACATACTTTTTATAACAGCCACGCCTAAGCTAGCCATGTCACTAGAAAAATTCATGACTTAAAAATTGAAGGGCAAAGATGCCAACTAACAATGCATAGGTGAAGCTTATGACTCTGGGTTTAACTGCATTAGAGTTAGCACGAATACAGTTCGCCTTTACTGTATCTTTTCATATCATTTTTCCGGCAATTTCTATTGGCTTGGCCAGCTTTCTGGCCATTCTGGAATGGCGCTGGCTCAAAACCCAAAATCCGATTTTTCAGGATCTATTCAAATTCTGGGTGAAAATTTTCGCTGTGGCATTCGGGATGGGTGTCGTCTCTGGTGTGGTCATGAGCTACCAGTTTGGAACCAACTGGAGTGAGTTTTCCCGGGTGGCAGGCAGCGTGACTGGACCTTTATTGGCCTATGAAGTACTCACCGCTTTCTTTCTGGAAGCGGGCTTTCTGGGCATCATGTTATTTGGCTGGGGGCGAGTGGGACCAAAGGCGCACTTTTTCTCGACCTTGATGGTTGCGATAGGCACCTGTATTTCCATGTTCTGGATTCTATCGTCCAATAGCTGGATGCAGACCCCACAAGGCTTTGCGATTGAAAATGGCCTGATTGTTCCGCAAGATTGGCTTGCTATCGTGTTTAACCCATCTTTCCCTTATCGTCTGGCCCATATGGCTATGGCTGCCTTTCTGGTTTCCGCCTTACTGGTTGCTGCTACAGCTGCATGGCATCTGATCAAAGGCCGTCGCGATGCACTGGTTAAAACTTCATTTTCCATGGCAATGTGGCTGCTTCTGGTACTTGCACCTTTGCAGGTCATCGTCGGTGATATGCACGGTATTAATACCCTTGAGCATCAGCCAGCAAAACTGGCGGCAATGGAAGGGCATTGGGAAACCAATCATGACGAAGGCATGCCCTTATATCTCTTTGGTATTCCAGATATGGAGGCCGAAGAAACCAAATATGCAGTCGCAATTCCCAACTTGGGTAGCCTGATTCTAACCCACTCGATGGATGGAAAGGTTACAGGACTTAAAGACTTTGCGCCTGAAGACCGGCCGAATTCGCTGGTGGTGTTCTGGAGCTTCCGGATTATGGTCGGACTCGGCGTATTGATGCTGTTACTGGCGTTATGGGGAGCGTGGGCACGTACCCGTGGTCGCTTTTATGAGTCCCGTGCATTGCACCGATTTGCCCTGATTATGGGACCTTCCGGATTTATTGCCATGCTTGCGGGATGGTTTACCACAGAAGTCGGCCGTCAGCCTTGGGTAGTCTACGGCATCATGCGAACCAAGGATACATTGTCTCCGGTTTCCGCTGAACAGGTGGGGCTGACCCTGATTATTTTTGTAGTTGTCTACTGTGTGGTATTTGGTATCGGGATTTACTACATGTTGCGTCTGATGCACAAAGGCCCGGATTTTATTCATACCCGACCAGATCATGAATCAGATAGCGATGTGGTTCAGGCCTCGCGTCGACCATTAAGTAGTATTCGCGAACGTATCGAAGAAGTTCCTGAACAACCGGATCAGGAGGACAAAAAATGATTGATTTATCATTAATCTGGATTGTGATTATTGGTTTGGGTGTATTGATTTATACCATTCTCGATGGTTTCGATCTGGGCATCGGCATCTTGTTTCCTTTCTTTCCGCATCAGGATGAACGTGATGTCATGATGAATACCGTGGCTCCGGTCTGGGATGGCAATGAAACCTGGATGGTACTGGGTGGTGCAGGGTTATTTGCAGCTTTCCCACTTGCTTACTCGACCGTACTCTCGGCACTGTATATGCCAATTATTCTGATGGTGATTGCCTTGATTTTCCGCGGCGTGGCTTTTGAGTTCCGCTTCAAGGCAAACCGCAGTAAGCATTGGTGGGATAAAGCCTTTATCGGTGGTTCTGCGATTACCAGTTTCCTGCAAGGCATGATTTTAGGGGCCTATATTCAGGGGATTGAAACCCGAAATGGTGTCTATGTTGGGGGTGGTCTGGACTGGCTCACTCCATTCAGTATCTTTACCGGAATCAGTGTGGTGGTGCTCTATGCGGCATTAGGCTGTGGCTGGCTGATTTATAAAACCGGAGATGACTTGCAGGATCGAATGTTTAAACTGATGCCTAAGCTGATTATGGCCTTGCTGATCATATTGGGTGCTGTCAGTATTTATACGCCGTTGACCCATCCACAGATTGCCGAACGCTGGTTTAGTCAGCCACAATTCACCTATTTTATGCCAGTTCCAGTTCTGGTTCTGCTATTTACCTGGCTGGCCTTACGTGCCTGCAAAAGACGCAGTGAATTAGGTCCATTTACCTATATGCTGGTTCTGGTTTTCCTCGCTTATACTGGATTCTTGATCAGTCTATGGCCATATATTATCCCGCCGAGCGTGACTATCTGGCAGGCTGCAGCGCATGAAAATAGCCAGCTATTTGCCTTGATTGGTGCCTTGATCCTGATTCCTATTATTGTGATTTATACTGGTATGTCCTATTGGGTGTTCCGGCATAAGGTCAGGGTCGGCGATGATGGCTATCATTAAGGAGTGGTCATGAAAGGCAAACAGGCATTATGGTTTGTAGGACTATGGCTGGCAGGATTTTTAACGCTGGTCCTGATTGCCGGCGCATTCCGCTTTCTGGTGCATTTGGCTTATTAAATCGGTAAAACTAAAATGAGTGAAAAAAAAGTGATCAGAATGTCCTGATCACTTTTTATCATTTGCAATTCATCTTTGACAAAATCAAATTTACGATTTTACCTGCTTACGATAAACACTTGGACGTACAGGGCGACTGCCTTTCCAAAGGCCTTTTTTCTGTTTCTTAGCTTTATTTTGCAGCTCCATCATATAGCGTAAATGGTTTTTATCTTTGATATATTCTTCATAGACCCACGCTGCACCACGTTTGACAATCTCTTCATTGATATTTTTGCGATAGCGATAGACGACACCCACACAGCGACCATAACGGTCAATGTCGGTTATCTTGACCCGAACCATTTTATTATTCACCATGCTTTTGACCAGACGTTGCGATTCCTTGCCATAGGCTTGTGATGATTCAGGGGCATCGACAAAAGCAAAGCGCAATTTGGTCTCAGAGCGACGAATATTAAAACGGTAGCAGGTGAGGGTATCACCATCACTTACGGCTTTTACACGGCAGCAGTATTTTTTGCCTTTCTTAAAGGGGCGGAAAACATCTTTTAAATAAACTGTAATTTTATGCAGCAGATAATAAGAAAAACACAGCAGTACGAGGCCCAGCACAATTTGCCAGGTGATGGAGAGATTTAACAAAGGCAAGATCCAAATCAGCAAAACCAGCTGTAAAATCACAGCTAAAAGTCGAGCCATTTTAGAGCAAAGCCAGTAGATCTACGGCTTAAAAGCTAATCACTCAGTGTTTAGTTTTGTACCAGCTAAAATAGCCTAAGTATATTTTTCTACTGAAAAGATGAAGATGCAACCATCTAAACTTATATAAAAATAGCCTAAGTAAACTTGCATTCCTTTATAAATAGCCTAAGAAAAAATTTTATAAATTTCACTTCTCAAAAATTGATGTCTTTTATTCTCTTGCAAATCCTTATGCCAATACATCCCCATATTAATTTTCGGCAGTTCCACAGGGACTTCAAAAATATTTAGACTGGTAGCCAATTGTAAATGCGTCAATACATTTTTAGGAATAGTCAGCATGGCTGTCTTTTGCTGCTCCAGAATTTGCAGAGCAGTTGAGTAATGCTGACAGCGTAAAAAAATCTGTCGTGAATATTGTTTCCGACTTAAATAAATATCTTCAACCAAAACACCAGTACGGCGTGATGACACGCCAATATGAGGCGAGGCAAGATAAATCTGCTCATTCATTTCTGTTAATTGTGTACACACTACAAATTCATCTTGCACCAGGCGTTCAAACTGGATTTTTTCAGCAATGTTTTGTTCCAGATCTATGACAAAATCAATCTGTTGAGAGGCGAGGTCTGCTGCTATATTTTTACGGTCCAGTTTCATGCTGCTAAGCTGAATTTCTAGATTGAGTTGCTGAAAGTGCTGAACGAGTCTGGGAAAGATCATTGGTTCAATTTCATCATGAACGGCAATTTTCAAACTCTGAATCATTTCTGGTCTGAACTGCTGATGTTGTATTGAAATATTTTGAATTGCAAAAAGTGCATTCTTCAGCTCAGGATAGATCTGTTCCGCAAACGGCGTAGGTTGCATTTTGCTACCAGTACGTACAAATAAATCATCCTGTAAATGCTGCCTTAAACGTTGTAAAGCATGACTAGCAGCAGACTGGCTGATTGATAAAATTTGTGCAGCTTTAGAAATACTGTTCTGCTCATAAATTGCCATAAAAAGCGGATAAAGGTTAATGTCGATACGATGAAAATTTCGCAGGTCCATGACTGTTTTAGAATGAATACTATGCATAATAATGTATGGGATAAAATCATTTTATTCATAATAGGTTTTGGGTTAAGGTGTTGTAAAGTGTATGAATTAGAATATTTAGAGGGATAAAAGAGATGTTTGAGCTTTCAGCACGTGCACAAGATTATTTAAATAGAACCAAAAAATTTATTGCTGAGGAAATTGAACCAGTTGAAGCTGATTTCTGGCAGCAGGTTCATGAGTTGAATCAAGGCGGTGACTGGACCAAATGGCAATGGCCAGCAGAACTGGAAAGCTTAAAAGCCAAAGCCAAGGCAGCTGGCCTCTGGAATATGTTTCTCCCTTGTCCTGAACGTGGCCAAGGTTTATCAGTTCAGGAATATGCACATATTGCCGAACTTTCAGGTCGTAGCCTGATTGCACCAGTCGTATTTAACTGTAATGCGCCAGATAGCGGCAATATGGAGGTATTGTGGCGTTATGGTTCTGAAGAACAAAAACAAGAATGGCTGATGCCACTTTTAGAAGGAAAAATCCGTTCAGTCTTTTGTATGACTGAACCTGCAGTTGCATCCAGTGATGCCACCAATATGCAGGCAACGGCGATGGTGGAAGGTAATGAGATTGTTTTGAATGGCCGTAAATGGTGGTCATCAGGTCTGGGCGATCCTAACGCCAAAATCATTATTTTTATGGCACATACTCCAGATGAAACAAAAGACCGTCATCATCAGCATTCGATGGTTCTAGTTCCGGTAGATACCGCAGGGGTAAAAATTGAACGTATGCTGCCAGTGTTTGGTGACTACGATGCTCCGCATGGCCACGGCGAAGTCAGCTTTGAAAATGTCCGTGTCCCTGTTTCGAATTTTATTGGCGGTGCCGGTCAGGGCTTTGAAATTGCTCAAGGTCGTTTAGGACCAGGTCGTATTCATCATTGCATGCGCTGTATTGGCGCGGCTGAAAAATCCTTAGAGTTGATGATTGACCGTGGTATGAGCCGGACAGCATTTGGCAAAGAGATTTTAAAACTCGGCGGTAACTTGGAACGTGTCGCTGAAGCACGGGTTGCGATTGATCAGGTACGCCTTTTGACCTTGTATGCCGCCTATAAAATGGATACTTTAGGGAATATGGCGGCACTGACTGAAATTTCTGCAATTAAAGTCGTTGCGCCAAGTGTATTGGAAAAAGTTGTCGATATGGCGATTCAGATCCACGGCGGTGCCGGAGTCTCTCGTGATACGCCACTGACTGGATTCTTTGCTCAGGCACGTGCCTTGCGTTTGGCTGATGGCCCGGATGAAGTGCATAAGGGCATGATTGCCAAACTGGAACTGGCAAAACGTGGCTACAGTACTCGTCGCAAAAAATAGGCTGGCTTTAACTAGAAAATTGCAATGTATTAAAAAATTTTAAGGAAAAATTATGGCGGTTATTGATGTAGGTGGAGCAGTTCGTCAAGGTGAAGAACTGGATGTACAAGCCATCACCAATTGGCTAATTCAGCAAAATGTGAATGTTGAAGGCCCTGTGCAAGTGACCCAATATTCAGGCGGAGCTTCAAACTGGACCTACCGTTTACAGTATACCAATGCCGATCTAATTTTACGTCGTCCGCCGCAAGGTACCAAAGCCAAATCAGCCCATGATATGGCACGTGAATATCATGTACAAAAAGCCTTGTCTGAGCATTATCCGGTGGTGCCTGAAATGGTCGCGCTTTGTCAGGATGAATCAGTGATTGGTTGTGATTTCTATGTGATGAAACGGCTTGAAGGAATTATTCCTCGCGCCAAAATGCCAGCTGAGCTGCAGCTTACTGAATCCGATATCCGGACTTTATGTATCAATGTGATTGATAAACTGATCGAATTGCATCAGGTGCCTTATCAAGGAACTGAACTTGAAAATCTCGGTAAGGGTGAAGGCTATTGTCGCCGTCAGGTCGAAGGCTGGGATGTACGTTATGAAAAGGCTAAAACTTTAAATGTTCCATCGTTTAAATATGTGCGCAACTGGCTTAAAGATAATATTCCTTCAGATTCTAAAACCTGTGTGATTCATAATGACTGGCGTTTTGATAATGTCATCTTAAATCCGGAAAATCCGACTGAAGTGATTGGCGTACTGGACTGGGAAATGGCGACACTCGGCGATCCGCTCATGGACCTAGGTTCTGCTTTAGCCTATTGGGTGGAAGATACTGACAATGCCATCTTTAAGGCAACACGCCGCCAGCCGACCAATCTAAAAGGTATGTTTACCCGTAAAGAAGTGGTGGATTACTACTTGGGGAAAACCGGCCTGCAACCGGAAAACTGGGCGTTTTATGAGGTGTTCGGAATTTTCCGTCTCGCGGTGATTGCCCAGCAGATCTATTATCGTTATTACCATAAACAGACTAATAATCCAGCGTTCAAGGATTTTTGGGTGGTGATTCATGCCTTGCATATTCGTGCCTTAAAACTGATTGGCAAGCAAAAACTGGAAGCCAATGAGATTGCACAAAAGTATGTGCTTAAATTTAAAGAGATAATGCCAAAATGACAACCATTTACTTGATCCGGCATGGCCAGGCCTCTTTTGGCGCAGAAAGTTACGATCAACTTTCGCCCAACGGCGAGTTACAGGCAAAGCTTTTGGGTCGCTATTTTGACGAAATCCTGAAAGAAGCGCCTTATGTGGTGGCTGGTTCCATGCAACGCCATCAACAGACAGCGCAATTATCACTGGACAAATGTTTTCCGGAAAGTGAGATTCTGACCGATAGTGCCTGGAATGAATTTAATCATCAGCAGGTATTCGCCCGTTATGAGCCGCGCTTTAATCAGCCTGAATTGCTGAAACAGGATGTATCAGAACATGAAAATCCACGGGATTATCTGAGCAAGATTTTTAGCGGTGCAATTGCACGCTGGACTGGCGATGATTATCACCATGAATATGATGAATCTTGGCCAAGTTTCAAAGCACGCGTGGAAAGCGGCTTAGAAAATCTGTGTGACCAGTTGTCCAAAAGCCGACCACGCTATGCAGTAGTTTATACCTCAGGTGGGGTGATTTCTGTGGCTGTAGGCAAAATTTTGGGCCTTAGTCCGGAGAAAACCTTTGCTCTGAACTGGGCGATTACCAATACCAGTATCACGACACTACGTCTGGTGGGTAATGAACCGCAACTACTCAGTTTAAATGAACATCATTTTATTAAAGCACAGCGTCCAGACTTATTGACCTGGATTTAAAACCTAATACGTTAGAAAAATAAAGGAATAGGGTAAATACATGGCTAAAACAATTTTAATTACCGGTGCAAGTTCAGGGATCGGCGCCGGTATGACACGTGAATTTGCGAAAAAAGGCTATAACCTGGCGATTTGTGCACGTCGTTTGGAGCGTCTGGAAATCTTAAAGCAGGAACTGGAAAGCCAATATGGCATCAAAGTCATTGCCAAAACACTAGATGTCACCGATTACGATCAAGTGTTTGAAGTGTTTCGTGCTTTTAAAGAAGACTTTGGCACCATTGACCGAGTTATTGTGAATGCTGGTGTCGGTGAGGGCCGCCGGATTGGTAAAGGTAATTTTGCTATCAATAAAGCCACGGTTGAAACCAACTTTATTTCGGCATTAGCACAATGTGAAGCTGCAGTTGAAATCTTCCGTGTACAAAACTCTGGCCATCTGGTGATGATTTCATCTATGAGTGCAATGCGCGGTATGCCAAAACATTTAACGGCTTATGGTGCAAGTAAGGCCGGCGTGGCTCATTTAGCGGAAGGCATTCGAGCTGAATTGATCGATACGCCAATAAAAGTGACCACCATTTTCCCAGGATATATTCGTACTGAAATTAATGAAGGGGCAAAAAAGCTACCTTTTGAAGTAGATGAAAAAACTGGTTCGCGTTTATTGGCAGCAGAAATTGAAAAAGCACCAGTTAAGGCTTATGTGCCGAAATGGCCTTGGTTGCCACTCGGTCTAGCCATGAAAGTATTACCACTTAAACTGGTGAACAAGTTAGGTTAAAAGCGCTCTTAGATCTATAAAAAGAGAAGCTAGAGCGCTTCTCTTTTTATTTTTTATGACAAACTGAGAAAAATTTCTGAATCAATATTTTTTTCTAAAAAATGTATAGCTTGAATTTACAAAAAAGCGAAATTTTATAAATCCTAATATATTGATTATTAAAATAAAGTTTTAAATTATCAAAAATTATATTTTTATTTTATTGATGAATTTTCAATTAAATCAATTACTTTTAAATTTTCGTTTCATGAGAAAGACCATCTTTTACTTTTCCTAATTTTCGCCAATTTTAAGAACTTTTCCAAACTGTCCAAAACTTAGACATACTCACTCTAAAAGTGGAAAGATAACTTCTCTTTTTTAGAATTTCCTTTAATGTACAACCGTTCAGAAATTAAAGGTTGTCCATATGTCTACATCTGCGGATATGACTGACCAGCAGCGAATCTCCAAGGTCAGAAGTATCGTTACCCAGGCCGGGGAAGAGGTGCGTGCTCGTTATCCCATACTCAAACATCAGAACTTTATAGGTGCGAGTATTTTAGGCTTTGCCTGGGCAGGCATGATTGCATGCGCGGTAGCATATGGAACAGGTTATCTCTCAGCATGGTTTACCATTCCCTTGATTGCGATTTTTGCGTCATTGACCCATGAATTGGAACATGACCTGATTCATTATATGTATTTCAAAAAAACACCTTGGGCACATCATCTGATGCTGGCACTGGTCTGGTTGGCACGTCCAAACACCATCAGTCCGTGGGCACGTCGTCGTTTACATTTGCATCATCATAAATATTCAGGCACTGAACATGACCTGGAAGAACGTGGCATCAGTAATGGTATGCCTTGGGGCATTCGCCGAATTCTGGTGATTAGTGACCAGTTGATGTCAGTGTATCTGCGTCCATTTCAGATGATTAAAATGATTCATCTTTTTCTGGAAAAACAGCCTGAAAAAGAACGTAAAATTGCCATGATTTCTCAGCTATTTGGCTTTTTACCTCTCAGCATTATTTACTATGGATTGTGCTACCTGTTTGTGGTCTTTCATGGTTTAAATGCAGTTTCACCGCTATTCGGTTATGAGATGCTCTGGTCGCAAGGCATTGTCGACGCGATGCCGATTGTAAATCTGCTGGCAGTCATCTGGGTGATTCCGAACTTTATCCGTTCTTTTAGCTTGCAGTTTGTCAGCTCAAATATGCATTACTATGGCGATATTGATCCACGTGATGTGATCAAACAAACCCAAGTGCTCAATCCATGGTGGATGGTTCCGTTCCAGTTATTCTGCTGTAATTTTGGTTCGACCCATGCGATTCATCATTTTGTGGTCAAAGAGCCATTTTATATCCGTCAACTGACGTCCAAAACGGCGCATAAAGTAATGAAAGAAGTGGGCGTGCGTTTTAATGATGTGGGAACTTTTAAGCGTATGAATCGCTGGAATGACTATAAAATCTAAGCTTTAATTTCCATAAGAAATCCCGTTTTTAAGCGGGATTTTTTTATATTTATCCTTGATGTTTTACCCAATGGCAAGATGTATAAGCCTGTATTTTGCAAGAATCCTATCTTAGTTAAATTTAGGTGAACATTCATTTAAAATGACTGTTGAGGAAATAGTTCAAAAGAATAAACTCAGGTAAAATTAAGTATATCCCTATATAAATTAGCCCGCTATGTTGCTGAAAGCCGCCACCATTGCCTTGATTCCTGCACTTGTCATTCAGGGTAATCGTGTCAAGAAAAATACCCTAAGACTGCCGGAACCTGAAGGTGCACGTGAAGGTCAAACCGGAACCGGCAACAAACTGTCTCTGCTGATTTTAGGGGATTCGGCAGCAGCAGGTGTAGGAGTAGAACATCAGGATGACGCATTACTGGGTGCAATTCTGCATGAACTGAAAGATGACTTTGAAATTGACTGGAAATTACAGGCCAAAACAGGCGATACCAGCTCAAAAGTAATTCATGCTTTGGACCAAATAGAAGTCCAGCACTATGATGTAATCGTCACGTCGGTTGGCGTCAATGATGTGACCAAACTGATACCTGTCGAGGTTTGGATTCAGAAGCAGGAACAGCTTTATAGTAAAATTCAGCAAAAATTTAGTCCGAAACTGATCATTGCTGCCGGTGTGCCGCCAATGAATATGTTTCCGGCGCTACCGAATCCTTTAGCCTGGCTATTTGGCCAGTATGCTAAACAGATGAACCAGCAACTAGAAAATTTTGTGAATCAGCAAGTGAATATGCAATGGATTGAATACGATATTGAAAAGTATCGTGCCATGAATTTACAAATGGCTGCAGATGGTTTTCATCCGAGTAAGGAAGTTTATACACTTTGGGGACAAGAAGTAGCTGGCAAGATTCGGAAGACCTTCTAAAATAGTTGAAATCTCTCAATTTAGTTAATCCTATGTCCGATATTGAAACGCATCCGCTACCACCATTTTTACCGCCCAATGCCAAATTACTGATGTTGGGCAGCTTCCCGCCACCTGCAACGCGTTGGAAAATGAACTTTTATTATCCGAATTATCAGAATGATATGTGGCGGATTTTTGGACTGATTTTCTTTGAAAATAAAGATTACTTTTTGGACTTACCTAATAAAAAATTTCAGGAACAATTAATCCGGGATTTTTTAACAGAAACGGGGATTGCGATTTTTGATAGTGGCTATCAGATCCGGCGTTTAAAGGGCAATGCTTCAGACAAGTTTTTGGAAATAGTAGTACCTACCAATATTGAGCAACTGCTCAGCCAAATGCCGCAGTGCAATCATATTATGACCACAGGCGACAAGGCCACAGACACCATGATGCTGTCCATGCCTGAAGGGACTTTAAAGCCGAGTATTGGTCAGCCAAGTCAGGCCCATTTTGTCGGACGTGATCTGTATTTATATCGCATGCCTTCATCTTCTCGAGCATATCCGGTTTCTCTGGAGAAAAAAGCCGAAAGTTACCGGACAATGTTTGAACATGTGGGTCTGGTTTAATATTTAATCCAATAATCAGGTGAAAATAGTTAAAGAAGTTTCTGGGCTGCAGATAAGAAATAAACTTACTATTTGTAAGTTGGTGGCTTTATTTATTCATATTTGGATATTCGACTCAGCGATAGCTACTGATCTTAATCTCCCGGACATGATGAAAGCTTGACCAGATTAACTGGCTACCTTTGGTCCATTTTAAAGCTCGAATACGCGACTCCACCTGCTGTATTTCCTCAGGCGAGGCCGGACGTAAAGGACCAATTTCTCCATATAAGCGTACTCCTGGATAACGCTTAAATTTACCTTTCAACAGTGCATGAAACCAAAACAGTTTGCTACTGTTCACGGCTTGTATGCAGGCCAGTGGCTGATACTGTAAATTTTCACAGAACGTAGTCGAATAAGTATCAAAAAAGAAACCCGTGCTGGTCTTTTTGTTGAGGAATACGGTTCCGATCGGAGTAATGCTAGGAAAGCCTTTAGAGTTGACCGTTGCAATAGAGCAATGCATGGCAGCCCGTTGTGCATCATCGACCACCTGGCGAATCTGTTGCCATTCACTATCAGAAATCATGTCTTGATTCTCTTATTATTTTTTATAAATTTTATAACAAGTTACCCAGCTCGGCATTGCCTGAAAAAATTGAAGCTGAGGCAGTTTAATCAATTTTAAACGTTATTCAGATTATAAAAAAGAGCCATATGGGCTCTTTAAAAAAATGGAAAACTCGGCGATTAGCCATCGTATTCGACATAATCCCATAAGTTTAAACGTGCTTTAATTTCCTGACGGATCTCGGGCAACATCGGCAAAAGAGTGCCATCAATCCATAAGCTCAATGCTTGGGCAGAAGAGAGTACTTGCTCCAGTTCATCGACCAGTTGTGCACCTTTCAACATAATACCGGTCTCATCAGTGGCTTCGGTTTCTACACCTTTAAATAAAACCTGTAATTCATAACCGCTATCCTGAATCAGCCATTCCAGTTCAAGTTGAATATTTTCACTGGATTTCAAAACTACCTGTCCCTCGACCGTATCGGAGTCGGACAGACAGTCATGTTCCACCCGAATTTTGGCCAAATACCATTCTTGCTGGGATAAATCATGGAGAGTTTTTACAGGCGTCAGAATATCACTGAACTTAAACTGACGGCTTAAATCAAAAAATTGCATGGGAGTGGAGGGCGAACAATCGCAAAATACGAGAAAAGTGTAATTCTAAAGTAAGTGCAATCGACTGTAAAACCTTTTAAAAGATGATCGGACTAAGTTAGGTTAATCGGCCATTCTCGAAATACGGGCTTTTCATATAATATAATTTTGAAGTCATTTCAGTGTCATTACATTAGCCATTCACCAGGAAATTCCGTCACCAGATTCATCATAAAACGCTGGAATTTTGTAGTTTCCGGATCATGTAGATGTTGAATGCTACGGCCATCTTTTTGATGTTCTAGCCAAATCATTTCATTTTTTTCATTCAGCTTAAGTTGATAAGCCACGCGTGGTAAGTACTGATCCATCGCACTGGCAATTTCCTTCTGAAAATCTTCCGACTCAATGACCAGACCGACTTCGGTATTCAGATAGGCCGAACGCGGATCAAAATTAAATGAACCCACAAACACCATGCCATCCAGATCAAAGAATTTGGCATGCAAACTAGAGCTGTTTTTGTTTTTAGCCGGGATGATGTCTCCGGTCATAATTTCATACCAGGTGCGTTCCGGCCGGACAATGTAGGGTTTAAATTCCCAGAGTTCGATGCCACTTTTCAATAATTGCTGACGATATTGCTGATAATAGGCATGCACTGCGGCCACATCATTGGCCTGAAAAGAGTTGGTCAGGATTCTGATTTTCACCCCCTGTTGCGCACGACGGGTTAAATAGTCGGCCCCTTTTTGCGTGGGAATAAAATATGAGGACACCAGTTCCAGATGTTTTTTCGGCTCACCCATCAATTCGAGCATATGGGTATAAATATAATCGCCATTTTTGGCATGAGGACGGGCTTTTGCGGGACTATCCGCGACAAAATAAGCCGGCGCCCAGTGAATGGGTTGTTTTTTTAAGTGTTGTTCGACTTGTTTCTCGGCAATGCCCACCCGGCGTTTGAGTTCAGTTTCATCGACATCTTCATGTGCAAATTCAGTTCTGAGCCTTTTAAGCATTTCAGGATGGCCGGCATCATTCAGCACCTGTCGAACGTCATAACTCAGATCATCATTCCAGAAGTTAATAAAAGTTTGATTGGCATCTGTTACGCTTTGACCCGCGAAGAATATATCCACATCGGTGAATTGAAAATCTTCACTGGCATCAAAGTATTCACTGCTGATATTGCGGCCGCCGGTCACGGCTGCAGTGCCATCCGCAATGATCAATTTATTGTGCATACGATGATTGACCTTTTTCATCCGGAAGCCATAATCCAGCGCACGTAAATGACGAAATTTATAGGGATTAAAAATTCGAACTTCAAAATTTGGATGTTGGCTTAGAGCAAGAAGCTTGTCATCAAGCTGGGTGCCATTTTGATCGTCAATCTGGACCCTCACTTTGACACCACGATCGGCGGCTTTGAGTAATTGGGATAAGATCATATTGCCAATATAATCATCCTTCCAGATGTAATATTGTAGGTCGAGATGATATTTGGCTTTGTTAATCAGGTGCAGACGTGCTGCCATACTCATAAAACCATCATAGAGCGGCAAGAAAGCCGTTTTACCGCTATTGATCTGCTGTTTTGACAGTTGATTGTCGATCCAGTGTGCAGGTCGAACCGGCGTAATTTTCGCTTCTTCAGCAGTGTTGGGAGCCAGTTCACAGCCAGAAAGCATGATGCTAAAAGTAAAAATGCTCAAACATACAAAGGGCGAAGGTTTAGTCATTGATGTTCCATTAATTATAGGATCTTTTATTCCTTATCAGGTGATGTTAATAGTTGAATCTCCGAATAGAAAGAGGTTACTGTTAGTCATCTGTAAATCAGCAAAAAAAGACAGTTTTACATGAAATCACGTGCAGCAGTTGCGTTTGGTCCAGGCCAGCCATTAGAAATTGTAGAAGTGGATGTTGCTCCACCAAAAGCAGGTGAAGTACTGGTAAAAATTAGCCATACAGGCGTGTGTCATACCGATGCATTTACCTTGTCTGGTGAAGATCCTGAAGGTGTATTTCCTGCAATCTTGGGTCATGAAGGTGCGGGTGTGGTCGTTGAAGTCGGTGAAGGTGTCACCAGCCTGAAACCGGGCGATCACGTGATTCCGCTTTATACTACTGAGTGTGGCGAATGCTTGTTCTGTAAATCAGGCAAGACCAACCTGTGTGTTGCTGTACGGGCGACGCAAGGTAAAGGTGTCATGCCAGATGGTACGACCCGTTTCTCTTATAATGGCGAGCCGATCTATCACTATATGGGTTGTTCAACTTTTTCAGAATATACCGTGGTTGCTGAAGTTTCTCTGGCAAAAATTAATCCTGAAGCCAACCATGAGCATGTTTGCCTGCTGGGCTGTGGTGTGACTACCGGTATTGGTGCAGTACATAACACCGCTAAAGTTCAGGAAGGTGACAGTGTTGCAGTATTTGGTTTAGGTGGTATCGGTCTTGCTGTAGTACAAGGCGCACGTCAGGCCAAAGCCGGCCGTATCATTGTGATTGATACCAATCCGGATAAATTTGAACTGGCGAAACAGTTTGGTGCGACAGATTTCCTGAATCCAAAAGACTATGATCAGCCGATCCAGCAAGTGATCGTCGAAATGACTGGTTGGGGTGTAGACCATTCATTCGAATGTATCGGTAATGTAGATGTAATGCGTTCAGCATTAGAATGTGCGCACCGTGGCTGGGGTCAATCAGTGATTATTGGAGTAGCCGGTGCAGGTAAAGAAATTTCAACCCGTCCATTCCAGTTAGTCACAGGTCGTAAATGGATGGGTACTGCGTTTGGTGGGGTGAAAGGCCGTTAACAATTGCCGGGAATGGTAGAGCAATCCATGAAAGGTGAAATTCAACTTGAGCCTTTTGTGACACATACCATGCCACTGGATCAGATCAATGAAGCTTTTGACCTGATGCATGAAGGCAAGTCGATCCGTACAGTCATTCATTTTGACTAAGCTGTTTTAATCTAAAAAAGACCGGTACCAATCCGGTCTTTTTTATGCGGCTTTCACTTGATTCAGGATACATTAGTGCATGAAAGCCTCACAGAGAATCACTGAAACAACACACGCCTGCTAATGTCATTACATGCCAGATGCTTATATTAGATCTCTTGCGAAAGTTAATTCAAGAGCATCCAATTCACCATTCCAACAATTAAATTCATTCTTAGACCAAATCGTTTCCGTCTATTTCTATACCGTTCTGTTAATATCCGAAAATATTTAAGTTTGCCGTTGATATGTTCAATTGTGATCCTACGCCGACTGATTTCTTGGTTGATCTGTTTTGCTATTTTGGGTAATGATAAATTCTTAGGTTTCTTGATTGGAAT